>CANRIR010000010.1 GCA_947630735.1 uncultured Marvinbryantia sp. | reverse complement strand
AAATAAAATTCAAATAGATTTTCTTCTGGAAATCCTTCGCCACGCTCATGTGCCTGGGAATAGAACGGAACCGCCAGCTGTGACTGCTAGCAGTCCCCCTGGCGGTTCCATTCTATTCCCGGCGTCTGTTCCAGACGCCGGATTTCCATATTGAAATCTGCTCTCGCGGCTTATGCGCTTACATCATTCCGCCGCCCATGCCGCCTGCCGGCATGGCCGGGGTTTCTTCTTTGATGTTGGCCACGCAGGATTCGGTGGTAAGGAAGGTTGCCGCTACGCTGGTCGCGTTCTGCAGCGCGCTCCTGGTTACTTTTGCCGGATCGAGGATGCCGGCCTCCACCATATCCACATATTCTTCTTTGTATGCGTCAAAGCCGATGCCCTTCTTGGCCTCTGTTACTTTGTTTACGATCACGGAACCTTCCAGGCCCGCGTTCTCGGCGATCTGGTACAGCGGAGCGCTCAGCGCTTTCAGGATGACCATAGCGCCGGTCTTCTCATCGCCCTCCAGCTTCTTGACCAGCTTCTCCACTTCTTTCGCAGCGTGGATGTAAGCGGAACCGCCGCCTGCCACAATGCCTTCTTCCACTGCGGCTCTCGTGGCGTTCAGGGCGTCCTCCATGCGGAGCTTCGCCTCTTTCATCTCGGTCTCTGTGGCAGCGCCCACGCGGATGACGGCTACGCCGCCAGCCAGCTTCGCAAGGCGCTCCTGCAGCTTCTCTTTGTCGAACTCGGAGGTGGTGTCCTCGATCTGTGCCTTGATCTGGCCCACTCTCGCCTGGATGTCTTTCTTGTTGCCCGCGCCGTCCACGATCACGGTGTTCTCTTTCTGGACTTTAACGGATTTCGCACGGCCCAGCATATCGATGGTGGTGTCCTTCAGCTCCAGGCCGAGCTCCTCGGAGATCACCTGTCCGCCGGTAAGGATCGCGATATCCTTCAGCATGTCTTTTCTTCTGTCGCCGTAGCCGGGTGCCTTCACAGCCACAACGCTGAAGGTGCCGCGCAGTTTGTTCACGATCAGGGTGGTGAGCGCTTCGCCCTCCACGTCCTCCGCGATGATCAGCAGCTTTCTGCCGGACTGCACGATCTGCTCCAGCAGCGGCAGGATATCCTGGATGACGTTGATCTTTTTGTCTGTGATCAGGATGTACGGATCGTCCAGGACCGCTTCCATCTTCTCCATATCGGTGGCCATGTAAGCGGAGATGTAGCCTCTGTCAAACTGCATGCCTTCCACCAGATCCAGCTCGGTCTTCATGGTCTTGGACTCCTCGATGGTGATGACGCCGTCGTTGGAGACCTTCTCCATGGCGTCCGCCACCATGTTGCCCACTTCCTCATCGCTCGCGGAGATGGCGGCCACGCGCGCCATCTGCAGCTTGCTGGTCACTTTGCTGCTCATCTTTGCGATGGCTTCCACAGCCACATCCGTGGCTTTCTTCATGCCTTTTCTGAGGATCATCGGGTTTGCGCCCGCCGCCAGGTTCTTCATGCCCTCGCGGATCATCGCCTGCGCCAGGACTGTAGCGGTGGTGGTTCCGTCGCCCGCCACATCGTTGGTCTTGGTGGCCACTTCCTTTACCAGCTGCGCGCCCATGTTCTCGAACGCGTCCTCCAGCTCGATCTCTTTTGCGATGGTCACGCCGTCATTTGTGATGAGCGGGGTGCCGAACTGCTTGTCGAGCACCACGTTTCTTCCCTTCGGTCCAAGTGTTACCTTTACAGTATCCGCCAGCTTATCTACACCGGCTTCCAGGGCTGCTCTCGCCTCTGCTCCGTATTTGATTTCCTTTGCCATGATCTACCAACCTCCTGACTTATTCTACGATCGCAAGAATATCGTTCTGTTTTACGATGATGTACTCTTCATCATCCAGTTTCACTTCATTGCCGGCATATTTGGAGTAGATTACCTTATCTCCCTTTTTTACCTGCATCTTTACTTCTTTGCCGTCCACAATGCCGCCCGGCCCCACTGCGATCACTTCTGCCTGCTGCGGCTTCTCCTGTGATTTCGCCGCCAGGATGATCCCAGACTTTGTAGTTTCTTCTGCCTCGAACTGCTTTAACACTACTCTGTCGCCCAAAGGTACTAATTTCATGATTGCTTCCTCCTTACTGCTTTCTCCATTTTATTAGCACTCGACAGAATCGAGTGCTAATCATCAGAACATATATTAGACAATATATGTAAAATATGCAACTTTATACATCATCAAAAATCTGTTGCAATCTTTTCCATGCTCTCAAAATCTCTCATTTTCTTCCAATTTCTCATTATTTTGCGGAAGTTCTAAAAAATTTATAAACAGCATGTCCTCCCGGATCAGTATTTCTTCCGGCTCGTCTTGATCTCTTTCAGCTCGTCGAACACGACATCGTTGACCACTTTGATGTAGGTGCCCTTCATGCCGGACGAACGCGATTCGATCACACCCGCGCTCTCAAACTTGCGCAGAGCGTTTACAATGACGGAACGCGTGATCCCCACTCTGTCCGCGACCTTGCTCGCCACCAGGATCCCCTCGTTACCGTCCAGCTCATCAAAAATATGGATGATGGCCTCCAGCTCCGAGTAGGAAAGCGTGCCGATCGCAGATTTGACGATCTGTATCTTGCGGTTTTCCTCCGCGTTTTCTTCGTTTACGGAACGCATCATTTCCAGTCCGACTACCGTTGTCCCATACTCACTGAGAATAATGTCGTCGATGGTGTACTGATCGTCGCTTTTGTACATAAAAACGGTGCCCAAGCGCTCCCCCGCAATGTCGATCGGATTAATGATCGCCTGATACTTGTGCACACCCTCGCTGACAAATCCAAGTGTCTCCAGATTTACGTTTTCTTTTGTTGACAGCACGGCAAGCAGTCTCTCGTTCAGCAGCGGATCGATAAAGCCCCCAACTTTGTCCGCGATCAGCTCGTGGATCTCCTCAACCTTGCCGCTCACACTGACGCCCAGAACCTTGCCCTTACGGCTGATGACCAGAATGTTAGAATCCAGAATATCCGTCAGGACCTGACAGATATCATTGAAAACCACCTTGCTCGAGTTGTTGTTGTGCAATAACTTGTTAATCTTGCGTGTCTTGTCCAATAACTGTACACTCATGTCGCACCTCCTTGCTTTTTTCCTTCTCCATAAATATTTTGCATTGCATTTTCTTGCCTGTTTGCTCACTACTTATGCGAGTTCACTGCCAAAAAGGTGGTTCTAACATTATTTGGTTTCCGTACTGCCAGTTTAGCATACATTATTGAGAATAGCAATCAAATTCACGCTTTATTTCAATAATTCTGCTTTTTGTTATATTCGATTAAGTTGTTTTTTCCGCAACAGGCTTCTGCCAGGTCATGAAATCGCACTCCGGATTGTTCTCACAGCCATAGTAGCGCCTTCCTTTTTTGGTCTTCCGCACCACGATGTCTTTTCCGCACTTGGGGCAGGGCACGCCGATCTTCTCCAGATAGGGCTTCGTGTTGCGGCACTCCGGGAAACCGGGGCACGCCAGAAATCTGCCGTGGGGCCCGTATTTGATGACCATTTTGCGGCCGCACTGCTCGCAGACCACGTCCGTCTCCTCGTCCGCCAGCTTGACCGTCTCCAGATCTTTTTCCGCCTTTTTCACGGCCTCCTCCAGATCCGGATAGAAATTGCTGACCACAGTCTTCCAGTTGACCACGCCCTCCTCCACTTTATCCAGCAGGGACTCCATGTTCGCGGTAAAATTTACGTCCACGATGCTGGGGAAGGCCCGCTTCATCATCTGATCGACCACCTCGCCCAGCTCTGTGATATACAGGTTTTTATTCTCTTTGACCACATACCGGCGGCCTAAAAGCGTGGTGATGGTGGGCGCGTAGGTGCTGGGCCGTCCGATGCCGAGCTCCTCTAAAGTCTTGACCAGAGCCGCCTCCGTGTAGTGCGCGGGAGGCTGCGTGAAGTGCTGCTTTTCCTGCAGCTCGCGCTTTGCGAGCGGCGTATCTTTATCGATCTTGCCCAGGACGGACTGGCTCTTCTCCTCCTCGTCCGACTCCTGCACATAGACGGCCATAAAGCCCTCAAATCTTACCGTGGAAGCGGAGGCGGTAAAGCGGTACTCTCCCGCCCCGATCCTGGCAGAGATGGTCTCATAGCGCGCGTTCTCCATGCGGCTTGCCGCAAAGCGCTTCCAGATGAGCTGGTACAGGCGGAACTGATCCCTTGAGAGGGACTCTTTCACAAGCACCGGCGTCCGCTCGATATCGCTGGGCCGGATAGCCTCGTGGGCATCCTGGATCCGCTTTCCCGCGGCCGCCTTGTCCTGCGGGGTCTTCGCCACATACTCCGCGCCGTACTGGCGCTCCACAAACGCGCGGGCCGCGGCGTCCGCCTCGTCGGCGATGCGCACGGAATCTGTACGCAGATACGTGATCAGGCCCACCGTGCCCTCTCCCTTGATGTCGATGCCCTCGTAGAGCTGCTGGGCGATGCGCATGGTCTTCTGCGTGGAGAAGTTCAAAACCTTGGACGCCTCCTGCTGCAGCGTGCTGGTGGTGAAGGGCAGCGGCGCCTTGCGGATGCGCTCCCCGGTTTTGATCTCTGCGATCTGAAATTCTTCGTTCTCTATCTTCTTTACGATATCATCCAGCTCTTCTTTGGTGCGGATGAGTATCTTCTGCTTTTCTGTGCCGTAGAAAGCCGCCTCCAGCGGTTTCTTCGATCCCTTGACATCCAGGACCGCGTTTAAGGTCCAGTATTCCTCCGGGCAGAAAGCGTTGATCTCCTCGTCCCGGTCCGCGATGAGGCGCAGCACCACAGACTGCACGCGCCCCGCGCTCAGCCCCCGCTTTACTTTCTCCCACAGGATCGGGCTGATCTCATAGCCCACCATGCGGTCCAGCATCCTGCGGGCCTGCTGCGCATCCACCAGATCCATGTCGATCTCCCTGGCGTTTTTCAGGGATGACTTTACCGCGTTTTTCGTGATCTCGTTAAAGGTGATGCGGCGCATCTTCTTCTCATCCAGGTTCAGAGCATGGGAGAGATGCCAGCTGATCGCCTCCCCCTCGCGGTCGGGGTCGGTCGCCAGGAACACTTTGTCCGCTTTTTTGACTTCTTTGCGCAGGGACGCCAGAAGTTCTCCCTTTCCGCGGATCGTAATATACTTTGGCTCGAAATCATGCTCCACATCGATGCCGAACTGACTCTTGGGGAAATCCCTCACATGTCCGTTTGACGCCGCCACCGTATAATTGCTTCCGAGAAATTTTTTGATCGTTTTCACTTTCGTCGGAGACTCCACAATTACCAGATTTTTTGCCATCCGCATATCCTCCATGAATTATCTTATTTTTCCATAGTGATTCTTTCCGATCTCCGCCACCAGTCCCTTCAGCTGCAGCGCGCTCAAAATGCGCATTACCTGCCACACCGGAAGGCCCGTCTCGTCTGCGAGCGACTGGGTGCTTTTGGATTCAGAATCCAGACAACTATACACCAAATTTTCTGACGTTGCAAGTCCCTGTCTGCAATTTTTTTCTGTTTCCCGTTTTTGGCGCAATAATCCGTTAATCTCCAAAAATTCGTCAATGTCCGTGATCATGCCGGCTCCCTGCTGGATCAGGCGGTTGCATCCCGCGCTCAGCTCGTCTGTCGGACGGCCTGGAAACGCAAAGACATCCTTTCCCTGCTCCAGCGCCAGATCCGCCGTGATCAGCGTGCCGCTCTTCTTTCTCGCCTCCACGACCACCACCATTTTGGAAAGCCCGCTGATAATGCGGTTGCGCATGGGAAAGTGAAAAGCCATGGGAGCGGTGCCCGGACAGTATTCTGAGATGAGCCCTCCGCGCCGGATCAATTGCTCGTACAGGGTGCGGTTTTCCCTGGGATAACAGATGTCCGCGCTGCAGCCGAGCACCGCGAAGCTGGCGCTGCCCGCGGCCAGGCAGGCCTCCTGCGCCTGGGCGTCGATGCCGTAGGCCATGCCGCTCACCACGCAGACGCCGTTTTCCGCCAGGCGCTCCGCCAGTTCCCGCGCATTTTTTCTTCCATTATAAGTGCACATGCGCGCTCCCACGACCGCCACGCACACCTCCTGTCTCCTGGGGAGACGCCCCATATAAAACAGGCCGGAGGGAGCGTCCGCCATCTGCAGAAGTCCCTCCGGGTAATCCCCGTGCATGCGGCTGATAAACCGGATCCCCTTGCCGCACAGTTTTTGATATTCCTCCTCGCAGGAAAAGGAGCGCAGATGCGCAAGGACCGCCTGCCTTTTCTTTTCGCCGAGGATTGCCAGCGCATCCGCGTTTTTCCCGGCCTCCGCCCGGACGGTGCGCGGATCTTTAAATTCTTTTAACAGGAGCCTCCTGTCCCGCTCGTACAGCTCCGGAATGCTGCAGAGCCAGAACCAGTCGTATTCCCGCTCTTTTTCCGATATATGCTCCACACCCATGATCCTCACCTGCCCATCCAGTATTTTTTGCTGATGCTCCGGTAACAGAGAGCCTCCTGCAGGTGCTCCCCGCGGATGCGTTCGCTCTGGTCCATATCCGCTATGGTGCGCGCCACCTTGATGATGCGGAAATAGGTCCGGGCGCTTAAATCCAGTTTATGGTACGCCGTTTCCAGCAGCCGGTTTTCCGCATCGCCCAGCGGACAGTATGCGCGGATGCCCTCCTGGTCCAGATCCGCGTTGGTCCGGTATTTCGTCCCGCGGTAGCGTTCCTTTTGTATCTCTCTCGCCTTCTCCACGCGCGCGCGTATCTCGGCTGAGGATTCCGCCGGCATATGGCCTGCCAGGTCCGCATACTCCACGCCCTCCACCTCCACGGATATGTCAATGCGCTCCAGAATGGGCGCGCTCACCCGCTCCAGGTAGCGCTGCACCATGTAGTGCGTGCAGGTACAGCGGGACATGTCCGGAAAATAGCCGCAGGGACAGGGGTTCATGGCCGCCACCAGCATAAAGTGCGCCGGAAATTCATAGGAGACGCCGCTGCGCGAGATGCACACCCTGCGGTCCTCCAGAGGCTGCCGCAGGATCTCCAGCGTCTCCCTGGAAAATTCCGGCAGCTCGTCCAAAAAGAGCACCCCGTTGTGGGCCAGGCTGATCTCCCCCGGGCGCGGCACAGTGCCGCCGCCCGCCATGGCCTTCGCCGTGATGGTGTGGTGCGGCGCGCGGTAGGGACGGCCGCACAGAGGCGCACCGTCCTGCCGAAGGAGCCCGGCCACACTGTAGATCTTGGAGATCTCCAGGCTCTCGTCAACGCCCGGCAGGGGAAGGATCCCCGGAATGCATTTGGCCAGCATGGATTTTCCCGCTCCGGGAGGCCCCACCATCAGCAGGTTGTGCGCGCCGGACGCGGCCACCTCCGCCGCCCGCTTTGCCGCCTCCTGGCCGCTGACGAAGGCAAAGTCCTCACAGACAGCCTGCGGCTGGATGCAGAGCGAATCCTCCTTCGCGGGCGCTATCTGCGTCTCTTTGCAGAGCCACGCGATGGCTTCCCGCAGGTCGCGCACGCCGAACACCTGCACATCTTTTATCATGGCAGCCTCCCCTTCGTTCGCCTTGGGGACCAGACAGGCGCGGCACCCCGCCTTTGCCGCCTGCGCCGCCATGGGCAGGATGCCCGGAACGGGCAGCACTTCGCCGTTCAGGCTCAGCTCGCCCGCGATCAATATTCCTTCCAGATTTTCCTGCGGTATCCGGCCGTAAGCCGCCGCAACCGCCACGGCGATGGGAAAGTCAAACCCGGTGCCGCATTTTCGCATATCGGCTGGGGAGAGATTCACGGTAACCCTCTTGGGCTCCATCCGAAACCCCGCATTCTTCAGAGCGGTGCGCACCCGCTCCTGAGCCTCCTTCACCTGCGCCGAGAGAAAGCCCACCATGGCAAACGAGGGGAGCCCGTCTCCCACGTCCGCCTCCACGCTGACCAGCCGGCCCTCCACGCCAAATACAGCCGCTGATAATACTGTATTAAACAACGCTTCCTTCCTCCTTATGAAATTTTCCCGTTTCCCTGGAATCAGACAGAATGTGATGTTCCAGAATCGAACAGATTTGCAGATCAAAGAATGGACTGCAGAAATGTTTTCTGCTTATAGAATATCATATATATTTGTTTTATGCAACAAAAACTTAGTTTATTTTTTCAATTCTTCCCAGCGGACAGCGCAGAGCTCCAGGTCTTCCCGGTCCTGCGCAAACCCGCAGAGCCAGATGCCCGGTTTCTCCCAGATGCGCGCCGGGATCCCGGCAAAAGACGTCTCCCGCCCGAAGCAAAGGCCGGAAAGGTCCAGCAGGTTCAGTTCCTGCCGGATCCCCGTGCCGAGGTATTTCAGATAGGCTTCCTTCGCGACCCACAGCTTTGTGAGCGCCGCGTCCGGATCTGGCGCGGCATTGACCCGCGCAAGCTCGTTCGGATGGCAGATGCGGGGAGGCATCCCCGGGCGGAAGCTGCGCAGGCCCTCCGCGTCCACGCCTATACGGTCCCTGCTGACCCCGCAGAGGATGCCGGCGCGGCAGTGGCTGTAATTGAACGAGATCTCCGGCATCTGCGGGAAATAGGGCTTTCCCAGAACGTCCGCCTCGATCTGCGGCAGAGCGGCAAGCCCGTATTCACGGCGAAGGGCAAACAGCAGAAGCTCCCTGGCCGTCTTTGTCTGCCCGCCCTTTTCCCAAATCGGATCCGTTTGCTTTTTCTCGTAAAAATAAATCATGGCTGCTCCATTTCTTCGCGGAAATACTCCCGCAGTTTCCCCACCGCGCCCTTTTCGATCCGCGACACATAGGATCTGGAGATCCCCAGCCGTCTCGCGATCTCCCGCTGCGTCATCTCCTCTTTTCCGTAGAGCCCGTACCGCAGCTTCAGGATCTCGCGCTCTCTTGGCGTCAGGATCTTTTCCAGAAGCGCGTAGAGCTTTGCCGTGTTGCGATCCAGCTCGATGCGCTCGACAATGTCCACATTTTCGCCCTCGATCACATCGATCAGGCTGATCTCATTCCCTTCCTTGTCCGTGCCGATGGGCTCGTTTAAGGAAACCTCCCGGGCCGTCTTTCTGCGCGCGCGGAACAGCATCAGCAGTTCGTTCTCCACGCAGCGCGCCGCGTAAGTGGCCAGTTTGTTGGTCTTGGCATGGTCAAAAGTAGAAACCGCCTTGATCAGTCCGATGGTCCCCACCGCGATCAGATCCTCCCCGTCCTCCCCCTGCTTTTGATACTTTTTCGCCACATGCGCCACCAGCCGCAGATTCCGCTCGATCAGGATCTTTTTTGCCTCCGGATCGCCTTCCTTATATTTCTGGAGATATCTCTCCTCTTCTTCCGGGGTAAGCGGCTTTGGAAAGGATTTCATAAAAAAGCACCTCAATACGGGGTTTCTAATAGTTTATGAAAAAACCGCCCTTTTAGTGCTTTTCCCTCTAAAAGAGGGACGGCCAGCGGCCATCCCTCCTTCTCTTTCGCTTTATAAAATTTCCCGTTTTCTTTAGAATTTGCCAGCTTTCGCCGCTTCCTCGATGGAAACCGCGACCGCAACGGTCATGCCGACCATCGGGTTGTTGCCCGCGCCGATCAGACCCATCATCTCCACGTGCGCCGGAACGGAGGAAGAACCCGCGAACTGTGCATCGGAGTGCATGCGGCCCAGAGTATCTGTCATACCGTAGGAAGCCGGACCTGCCGCCATGTTGTCGGGATGGAGCGTGCGCCCCGTGCCGCCGCCGGACGCCACAGAGAAGTACTTTTTGCCTTTCTCGTTGCACTCTTTCTTGTATGTACCTGCAACCGGGTGCTGGAAACGTGTGGGGTTGGTGGAATTTCCGGTGATGGAAACATCAACGCCCTCTTTCCACATGATGGCCACGCCCTCCGGAACGCTGTTCGCGCCGTAGCAGTTTACTTTGGAGCGAAGCCCGGTGGAGTAGGACTTGCGGGAGATCTCCTTCACCTCGTTGGTGTAGGGATCGTACTCTGTCTCCACAAAGGTGAAGCCGTTGATCCTGGAGATGATCTGCGCCGCGTCTTTTCCGAGGCCGTTCAGGATAACGCGAAGCGGTTTCTGACGGACCTTGTTGGCCTTCTCCGCGATACCGATGGCGCCCTCAGCCGCCGCAAAGGACTCGTGTCCCGCCAGGAATGCGAAGCACTCGGTCTCCTCCTCCAGCAGCATCTTGCCCAGATTGCCGTGGCCAAGGCCAACCTTGCGGGTGTCCGCAACGGAACCCGGGATGCAGAAAGCCTGCAGGCCCTCGCCGATGGCTGCCGCCGCGTCGGATGCCTTTCTGCAGTTCTTCTTGATGGCGATGGCTGCGCCCACCGTGTATGCCCAGCATGCGTTCTCAAAGCAGATGGGCTGGATGCCTTTTACCTGCTTGTAAACGTCCAGACCCGCATCCTTCGTGATCTTCTCCGCTTCCTCGATCGAAGCGATTCCATAGCTGTTTAAAACAGAATTGATCTTGTCAATCCGTCTCTCGTATGATTCAAATAAAGCCATTTCCCACTACCTCCTCTATTATTCTTTTCTGGGATCGATAATCTTGACAGCGTCCGCCACGCGGCCATATTCGCCTTTTGCTTTTTCCCACGCGGTATTGGGATCATCGCCTTTTTTGATAAAGTCTGTCATCTTGCCAAGGCTTACGAACTGGTAACCGATGATCTCGTTGTCCTCGTCCAGCGCGATGCCTGTCACATAGCCCTCTGCCATCTCCAGATAGCGCGGGCCTTTCTTCAGTGTGCCGTACATGGTGCCCACCTGGGAGCGAAGTCCTTTTCCGAGATCCTCAAGCCCGGCGCCCACTGCCAGACCATCCTCGGAGAACGCGGACTGGGAACGGCCATACACGATCTGCAGGAAGAGTTCTCTCATGGCTGTATTGATGGCGTCGCACACAAGATCCGTGTTGAGCGCCTCCATAACAGTAAGGCCCGGAAGGATCTCAGCCGCCATGGCAGCGGAGTGTGTCATACCGGAGCACCCGATCGTCTCCACCAGCGCCTCCTGAATGATGCCCTCTTTGACATTCAGGCTCAGCTTGCAGGCTCCCTGCTGCGGAGCGCACCAGCCAATGCCGTGCGTAAAGCCCGAGATATCTTTTACTTCTTTTGCCTGGACCCATTTTGCTTCTTCCGGAATGGGAGCTGCGCCATGATGTACACCCTGTGCAACCGGGCACATTTCTTCTACTTCACGTGAATAAATCATTTTAAGACTCCTTTCAATAATAGATACTTTATTTCTTCCCTATTTTCTCATAAAATGCCAAAATAGTCTAGTAGTTTTTGCGTAAAAACTACAAAGGCTGCTCCGGCTGCATCTGCGCCTTGCTCGCGAAAACCTCCGCCGTGGAGACCCCGTTCGACACCGCAAGATCATGGTCGTCCACAAAGATATCGATATGTTTTCCCTGGACGCCGGAGCCCGTATCTTCCACACAGTATTCATGCCCGTTTATGTAGATGTGCGTGCCGAAGGGCAAAACGGAAGGATCCGCCGCCACCGTCCAGTCCGCAGTCGGATAAGCCCCGCTGGCCGTCGGACCGCCGGACCACCATCCGCAGCAGATCGGGCAGGAGCAGTAGTACGTGATCGTATACAAGCCGAGGGACTCCCCGATATCCTCCGCTCCCTCGGGCACCAGGTCGGAGATATAATCATTGCACACGTAGCCCACCGTGCCGTCCTCCATCTGCACATGGCTCCATCCGTTGTCGCACACCCCGATGATGTGGACCTGCGCAAACTGCGACAGCTTTCCCACTTCGTCGAACTGTGTGCCTGGAAGTTCCCGCACCGTCAGCACATCCGTGGTGTAGGACGTCTTTTCGATGGCTACCTCCTGTACATTCTGTTCTGTCATCGCCTGTATAGGTTCTTCCTGCGGCTCTATCCCCTCGCTCATAAGGCTGAGCATCGCTGCGCTGTAATCCGCGTTGATCACTTCCTGCGCCGATACCGCACAGCTCAGAAGCAGGCAAAGAAGCAGGGTTAATCCCGAAATCCTTTTTCTGATCATAGAATACCCTCCTTTTCCCTTTCTTTGGCAGAACGGGCTTTTCAAAAAACGCCCGCAAAACGCGCAAAAAGACGGAGTATCCCTTATTGAATACTCCGCCCCTTAAATGTGTAATTATATTACCATACTTTTCCAGATATGACAAGCCCGATTTTTTCAACTTATTTTTGCATATTCTGACAAAATACGCTATACTGTCCGGGAGGGCGGACGGCGCGGCGCCACGCTGCGGCAGGGGCAGAAAAAACCACAGGGTGCCTCCTCCTTCCGCCAAATTTTTTCGGGAGTCAGCTTATGATCACAAAAACATATACAGCCAATGTGCATCTGGAGCACACCATTTTTCAGGACCTGGACAAAAGTTCTCTTCTGTTCTTTGATATCGAGACCACCGGACTCTCCCCGCGCTCTTCTTCGCTCTACCTGATCGGCGCCGCGAGCTTCCGGGACTCTGCCTGGACGGTCACCCAGTGGTTCGCCGAAAACCCCGGCGAGGAGCCGGACGTACTGGACGCGTTTTTCTCTTTCTGCGCGGGTTTTTCCCAGATCATCCACTTCAACGGGAACCGCTTTGACCTCCCCTATATTGCCGAGAAGTGCCGGGCCTACCGCAAAAGGAACCCGCTGGAGACACTTCTAAGCCGGGATCTGTACTGCATGGCGCGGCCCTTAAAGCCGCTTTTGGGTCTCTCTTCCCTGAAGCAGAAAAGCCTGGAGGAATTCCTTGGCATCTTCCGAGAGGACCGCTTCAGCGGCGGCGAACTGATCTCCGTATATGAATCCTACGTGATGTCCCCCTCGGAGGAGACGCTGCAGGTTCTGCTCCTGCACAACCGCGAGGACATGCTGGGGATGCTGTCCATCCTGCCGGTTTTGTCCTACCTGCCCGTGATCAGCGGGGACTATCGCGTCTCCCATGCCGAAACCGCCGGGGATTCCCTGATCATCCACGCCTGGCTTCCCCTTATGCTGCCCCAGCCCTTCGCGCACCGCGGCAGCCTCTTTTCCCTGACCGGGAGCCAGAACCGCCTCTCCATCCAGATAGACGGGGTCCGAAAACCTCTGAAGCATTTTTTTGCGGACTATAAAAACTACTATTATCTCCCTCTGGAAGATACCGCCATCCACAAGAGTGTGGCCGCCTACGTGGCGAAGGAATACCGGGAACCCGCCAAGGCCTCCAACTGCTACAGCAAAAAGCCGGGCTTTTACCTGCCGCAGCTCGCGGAACTGTTCCATCCGGTGTTCCGCGAAGAATATAAGGACCGTCTCTCCTACTTTCCCTGCACCGACGAATTTGTACATAACAGGGATTCCCTGCAGGTCTACGCGTCCCACTTTCTCGACACGATCCGCTGACGGCGAAGCATTTTGGGGAAGGCATATCGTGAGACAAAGCAGCCAACAGGCGAAGCAGTTCGATCCCGCGGAGCGTTTTTAGGAAAGTGCCGCAATCGAGCAGGGCGGATTTTTCCTATTCGCTGCGCGGCCCAGGTGCTGCGTCAGCAGCTGGTTTCCATGCCTGGGCCTGCGCATAAAAAAGGATATCCTGCTTTTTCGGCAAGATATCCTTTGTCTTTCTGCTTGTTCGCTTTTCGTATATCGTTTATTCCGCAGCCGGTTCCTCTGCCGCCTCCTTGGGTTCTTCCTCCGCAGCGGGCTCCTGTGCGGCTTCCTGCGGCTCCTGTGCTGCAGCGGGTTCCTCCGCGGCTTCCTGCACAGCTTCTTCCGCGGCAGCCGGCCCCTCTGCCGGTGCCTCCTCAGCGGGTGCTTCCTGGACCGGAGCTTCCTCAGCGGCTGGCTCCTCCGCTGCGGCCGGCGCCGCCTCCTTTGCAGGCGCGGTCTCAAGAGCCTTCATGCTCAGGCTGATCTTGCGGTCTTCCTCGTTGAAGTCGACCACCTTCGCCTCGATCTCCTGGCCCACCTTCAGCACATCGGCCGGCTTATCCACATGTGCGTGAGAGATCTGCGACACATGGAGCAGCGCGTCCACGCCCGGCTCCAGCTCCACAAATGCGCCGAAATCGGTCATTCTCGCCACGCGGCCCTTTACGATGGTGCCCACCGCATATTTCTGCGCGGCGGTCAGCCACGGGTTCTCATCCTCAAACTTGAGGCTCAGGGCGATCTTGCTGCCATTGATGTCCTTCAGAAGGACTTTCAGCTTCTCACCCACGCTGAAGATCTTTCTGGGATTGTCCACTCTGCCCCAGGACATCTCGGAGATGTGAAGCAGACCGTCCGCGCCGCCCAGATCTACAAACGCGCCGAAATCTGTGATATTCTTGATCACGCCCTCCAGCACATCGCCCACATGGATGCGCTCAAACAGGGCCTTCTGCAGTTCTTCTTTTCTTGCGACCAGGATCTGCTTGCGGTCGCCGATGATGCGTCTCCTGCGCGGATTGAACTCCGTGATCACAAACTCGATCTCCTGGTTTGCGAACTTCTCCAGGTTCTTCTCAAACGTATCGGAGACCAGGCTGGCAGGGATAAACACCCGCGCTTCGTCCACCACAACACTCAGACCGCCGGACAGAACCTGTGTCACGGCCGCTTTCAGCACTTCGTGGTTTTCAAACGCTTCTTCCAGTCTCTTGTTGCCTTTTTCCGCCACCAGTCTCTTGTAGGTGAGCGATACCTGACCATCGCCGTCGTTGACCTTCATCACCTTGGCTTCCATCGTATCTCCTACTTTTACTGCATCGTGAAGGTTTACGCTTGCATCATTCGTATATTCATTCTTCGGAATGATACCGTCTGCCTTGTAGCCGATATTCAGAACGATCTCATCGTCCTTTACGTCAATGACGGTTCCTTCTACTACTTCCCCGTTATGAATGGTCTTCAGTGACTCCTCCAGCATCTGTTCAAAACTCAGCTCTGACATATTCATGAACCTCCTTAATAATATGATTGGGGGTCGACGCCCCTGCAGTAATACCTACGCAATCAACAGGAGGTATTTCCCTCTGTTTCAAGTCTACCAATGTCTGTATATAGTAAGTATTTTCGCATTCTTTATTACAAATTTCAAATAGCTTTTGGGTATTTGAACTATGTTGTCCGCCGATAACAATCATAGCGTCCGCCTGCCGCGCAATCTGGGCAGCTTCGCGCTGTCGCTCATTCGTAGCATTGCAAATCGTATTTATAACATCACTATCATAACCCTTTTTACAAATAATTTCAACTAAATTTTTAAATTTATTGTTGTTAAATGTCGTCTGCGAAACAATACACAATTTTACATCACAATTAACGGCTAAATCGGAAGCTTGGCATTCATTTTCTACAATAACGACATTATCCCGGCACCATCCGCAGATGCCCTGCACCTCCGGGTGGCTCGCATTTCCGATCACGACGATCTGCTTTCCCGCTTCGCTCTCCCGCTCCACAATGCGGTGGATCTTCTTCACAAAGGGGCAGGTGGCGTCCACCAGGTTCAGCCCTCTGCGCCGGATCAGCTCGTAGATATCCTTTCCCACGCCGTGGGAGCGGATGACGACCGTACCGCCGGTCAGCTGCTCCAGCTCTTCCCTGGATCCGATCACCCGCACATTCTTCGACTCCAGATCCTTTACCACTTCCTCGTTGTGGATGATCGGTCCGTATGTATAAATGGGGCCGTTCCCCTTCTGCACCTGTTCATATACCTGTTCCACCGCCCGGCGCACGCCGAAGCAGAACCCGGCCGTCTTTGCCACGATCACTTCCATATTATATACCCTGTCTGCAGAGAGCTTTTATTTTTTCCGCCACCTCATCCACCGTCAGATCGGACGAGTCCAGATAGACAGCGTCCGGCGCCTGGATGAGCGGCGCGATGCTGCGGTGCATATCCTGCTCGTCCCGCCTGCGGATATCCTCCTCGATCTCCGGGAGACTGCAGCTTACGCCCTTCTGCTCCTGTTCGAGGAAACGGCGCATGGCCCTCGTCTCCACGCTCGCCGTCAGGTAGATCTTCAGCTGGGCATCCGGCAAAATGTGGGTGCCGATGTCCCTGCCGTCCATCACCACGCTCTGCGTGCGCGCAAGCTCCTTCTGCAGATCCAGCAGCTTCTCCCGCACACAGGGAAGCGCCGCGGCCTTCGACGCCATATTTCCCACTTCCTCGGTCCGGATCTGCCCGGACACGTTCTCGCCGTTTAAGAACATCTGCTGTTCCCCGTTCTCATAGGCGATGGAGACGTTTATCCGCGGCAGCGCCGCCGCGACCGCCTGCTCGTCGTCCGCATCCACATGGTTCCGTATCAGATAAAGCGCGACTGTGCGGTACATGGCGCCGGTATCTACATAAATAAAGGAAAGCTCCCTGGCCACTCGCCTCGCTATGGTGCTCTTTCCCGCGCCCGCCGGCCCGTCAATCGCGATGTGATAGTTCATAGCTTCTTCTCTCCGATCATCTGTCTGCGTTTCCCGCGGCATACCCGGTGGACCAGGCGATCTGCAGGTTGAACCCGCCGGTCACCGCGTCCAGGTCCAGCACCTCGCCGGCAAAATAGAGGCCGGGCACCAGTTTGGACTCCATGGTGGAGGGATCGATCTCTTTTACCGAGACGCCGCCCTTTGTAACAACAGCCTCATTATAGCCTCGAAGACCGGTCGCCGTCAATACAAAATACTTGGTAAGATGCACAAAATGTTCGCGCTCCGCGCGGGTGACGGTGTTTACCCGCTTTTCCGGCGAGATCCCGGACAGCTCGATCATCACCGGAGTCAGTTTCTGCGGGAACAGGCTGCCGATCACATTTTTAAACTGTTTGTTCACGCCCCCTTCAAATTCCCGCAGGATCCGGGCGTCCAGCTGTTCCTCCGAAAGCGCCGGCTTCAGGTCTATGACAAGCCTGAGTTCCCGCTCCCGCAGCCTGGTCTGCACCGCTGCGCTGGCCGTCAGGACGAGGGGCCCCGTGACGCCGAAGTGCGTGAACATCATCTCGCCGAAATCCTCGAACAGACATTTTTTCCCGTCGAAGACAGAAAGCCGGACATTGCGCAGGGAAAGCCCCTGCAGCTCTTTTACAAACTCCTCCTTCACATTGAAGGGCACCAGGGAGGGATAGCACTTCGTGACTGTGTGGCCGCAGGCCTGCGCGAACCGATAGCCGTCCCCCGTGGAGCCCGTGCTCGGGTAGGAGAGACCGCCCGTCGCCACGATCACGGCGTCGCCTGTTACCGCACTGCCGTCCGCAAGCCGGAACCCGCGGACGCATCTTCCCTCCCCGCTCGTCTCTGTGAGGATCTCCGAGACCGCGCTGTTTAGATGGATGTGCACCCCCGCGCGCCTCATCACCCGCGCCAGCGCGTCGATCACGTCCGCCGACCGGTCCGTGACGGGAAACACCCGCTGGCCGCGCTCCGTCTTGACGCTGCAGCCGTTCTGCTCAAAAAATTCCATCACATCGCTGTTGGTGCACCCGTAGAACGCGCTGTACAAAAACTTGCGGTTCGTGCACACGTGCGCAAAAAAATCCTGGGCGTCGCAGGCGTTGGTGAGATTGCATCTCCCCTTTCCCGTGATATAGAGCTTCTTTCCCAGGCGCTCGTTCTTCTCAAACAGATGGACTTCTCTTCCTTTTTGGGCCGCGGCCGCCGCGGCGAACATTCCCGCCGCGCCGCCGCCCGCGATCAATACTTTCTCCATACGCTCCCTCTGCCGAAAAAAGGCCGACTTCGCATGAAATCGGCCCTTTTCTTTATACATTGCTCTGTATTCGAACCTATACCGGATAAGCCCCGTTCTTGGTGTCCGCCACGGAGGCGTCCACGCCGGTCTGCTGTGCTTCCCTGTATTTGAAGAAGTCGGTAGCCACCTGCGGGAACAGCGCGTAGGACAGCACGTCCTCGTCCTGCTGGGACCACTGTGCCATCTCCTTGCGCAGCGTGTCCAGCTCGTCCGGGATCAGGTCTGCCGGACGGCAGGTAATGATCTCGGCGTCGCCGATGCACTTCTTCTGCACCTCCGGGTTGAACGGTTTCACGGTCGCGCCGTATTTGCCGCTTAAGATATCCTTGGTCTCCTTGGTCACCATCTTGTAGCGCTCGCCCATCAGCACGTTGAACACAGCCTGTGTGCCGACGATCTGGGAGGACGGGGTAACCAGCGGGCACTCGCCCAGATCCTTGCGGACCTTCGGAACTTCCTCAAGCACATCGTAGTACTTGTCCTCCGCGTGCTGGTCCTTCAGCTGGGAGGTCAGGTTGGAGAGCATGCCGCCCGGAACCTGGTAAAGCAGCGTCTTGATGTTCACGCCCATGTTCTTCGGGTTTAACAGACCGCTCTCCAGAGCCTCGTCGCGGATCGGGCGGAAGTAGTCCGCGATCTCCGCCAGCAGGTTCTGGTCGAAGCCGGTGTCGTACGGCGTGCCCTTGAAAGTCTCCACCATAACCTCGGTGGCCGGCTGGGAGGTGCCCAGGGCGAAGGGAGACATGGCGGTATCGATCACGTCCACGCCCGCTTCCACAGCCTTCAGATAGGTCATGGAGGCTACGCCGGAGGTGTAGTGGGTGTGCAGCTGGATGGGGATGCTCACCGCATCCTTCAGCGCGCTCACCAGCTCCGTGGCCGTGTACGGGAGCAGAAGTCCTGCCATATCCTTGATGCAGATGGAGTTTGCCCCCATGTCCTCGATCTTCTTTGCCATCTCTGTCCAGTAATCCAGGGTGTAGGCATCGCCCAGGGTGTAGGACAGCGCCACCTGCGCGTGGCCTTTCTCCTTGTTGGCCGCGGTTACGGCGGTCTGCAGGTTGCGCAGATCGTTCAGGCAGTCAAAAATACGGATGATGTCGATGCCGTTTGCGATGGATTTCTGCACGAAATATTCCACCACATCGTCCGCGTACGGGCGGTAGCCCAGGATGTTCTGGCCGCGGAACAGCATCTGCAGCTTGGTGTTCTTAAAACCGTCGCGGAACTTGCGCAGTCTGTCCCAGGGATCCTCCTTCAGGAAGCGAAGGGACGCGTCGAAGGTGGCGCCGCCCCAGCACTCTACCGAGTGGTAGCCAACCTTGTCCATTTTGTCCACGATGGGCAGCATCTGCTCTGTCGTCATTCTGGTGGCGATCAGGGACTGATGCGCGTCACGGAGAATCGTCTCCGTTATCTTGATAGGCTTTTTAACCTCGTTTGCCATTTTATAGTCCTCCTTCATTGAAATTAACGCATGCGCCGCGCCCGGCCGTCTCACCGCTGCGGCGTCATGATATCGGATGCATCGATCCGAAGCGGATCAAACGCCGAAGATCGCCATGAATGTTCCGGCCGCGACAGCGGTGCCGATAACGCCGGCCACGTTCGGGCCCATGGCGTGCATCAGCAGGAAGTTGGTGGGATCCGCCTCCGCGCCTACCTTCTGGGACACGCGCGCCGCCATCGGCACGGCGGACACGCCCGCGGAACCGATCAGCGGATTTACCTTTCCTCCGGTCGCCTTGCACATCAGCTTGCCGAACAGCACGCCGCCCAGGGTGCCGAACGCGAACGCCACCAGGCCCAGCACCACGATCTTGATCGTGTTCAGGTTCAGGAACGCCTCCGCGCTGGTGGTCGCACCCACGGAGGTGCCCAGCAGGATTACCACGATATACATCAGGGCGTTGGACGCCGTCTCTGTCAGCTGCTTGACCACGCCGGACTCACGGAACAGGTTGCCGAGCATCAGCATGCCCACCAGAGGAGCCGTAGTCGGCAGGAGCAGACATACCACGATGGAAACAATGATGGGGAAGAGGATCTTCTCCAGCTTGGAGACCGGACGGAGCTGCTCCATCTTGATCTTCCGCTCTTCCTCGGTGGTAAACGCCTTCATGATGGGCGGCTGGATGATGGGAACCAGGGACATATAGGAATATGCCGCCACGGCGATCGGACCCATCAGGGCCGTCTGGCCCAGTTTGTTCGCCAGGAAGATGGAGGTGGGGCCGTCCGCGCCGCCGATGATGGAGATGGCCGCCGCCGCTTTTCCGTTGAAGCCCAGGAAGATGGCCAGGAAATACGCCATGTAAATGCCCAGCTGTGCGGCCGCGCCCAGCAGGAAACTCTTGGGGTTTGCGATCAGGGGACCGAAGTCCGTCATGGCGCCCACGCCCATGAAGATCAGGGACGGAAGAATGCTCCACTCATCCAGGATATAGAAATAATGAAGAAGTCCGCCCACGCCGTTGGACATCTTTTCCGGGCTCGCGATGATGTCCGGGTAGATGTTTACCAACAGCATACCAAACGCAATCGGAACCAGAAGCAGCGGTTCGAATCCCTTTCTGATCGCCAGATACAGGAATACGCAAGCCACCGCGATCATCAGGTAGTTTCCTACGGTCAGGTTGAAAAACGCTGTCTGATGGATCAGATTGCCTAATGTATCTGTAATATATGACATTGTATTACCTCCTGTTTTGTAGTCTCAGTGAAACTGCCGCCAGCCCTCTTAGTTCAGGGATGCCAGCACGTCCCCGTTTTCTACGGCCTGTCCTACGGCCACATCGATGCTGGCCACTGTGCCGCCCTGAGGAGCCACAACAGGAATTTCCATCTTCATCGCTTCCAGGATCACAATGGGATCGCCCGCGTTCACCTGCTGGCCCACGCTTGCCTCCACCTTAAATACCTTGCCCGGCACGGAAGCCGTTACCTTCACTGCGCCTGCGCTCGCAGGAGCAGCCGGGGCCGCCGCTTTCGGAGCAGCCTTCGGAGCCGCCTTCGGTGCTGCCTTGGGAGCTGCCGCCGGTGCGCCGCCAGCGCCCTCTTCTACGGTTACGTCATATGCTACGCCATTTACGGTAATTGTATAAGTTTTCATTCTTTTTTCCTCCTAAATATATGATTGGGTTTCCGCGTCAGGCTCTCTGCCAGTTATTGCGGCTGCTTCTCTTGATGGAACGTACTACAAATCCGTCGGCCGATGTGCCCTCGTAAGCCGCGACGGCCGCCGCGATCACCGCGACAAGTTCACTGTCGTCCTGCGTCTCCTCCGCCTCTGCCGGGGCCGCCGGAGCTGCCGCCGCGGGTGCTGCCGCAGGCGTCTGCGCCGCCGGGGCGTTCTTCTTCGCCAGCGACTGCTCCAGTTTGGAGATGTGCTTAAACTGGCTGATCAGGAAGCTTAAGAACAGCAGCGTCAAAAACACGATGCCGATGCCCATCACCGTGTTCAGGGCCGCCTCTTCCAGCGTCTTTCCAAGCGATTTGTCGTTTTCTGCAAAGGTCATGGACGACATCGTCAGGGTGGCGCGGTCCAGGGTGAGGGTCACAAGCCCTTCCGCCTTCTCGAAGTCGCACACTGACTCGATGGTAATGCTGTCGTCCGTCACACTGATGTTGTGCTCCTTCGCCTGTACAAATGCGCCCAGGTCCTCTCTGGCATCCAGCCAGGACTGCACGCTGCTCACCACGCTGGGCTGCGGCACGCTCAGGATGGAGGGCGGGTTGATGATGGAATCGATGTCCGCCTCGGACATGCCGGTCACCAGCTTGATGCTCTCCACCGCGTAGGTGGCAAGGGACTGGCGGTCCGCCGTGCTCAGTTCTCCGTCGGCAGTGATCTCATCGCCGATGGAAATGGCATTGGCCGCCGTTTCCTGGGGTGCCTCCGCAGCCGCCTCGGTAGCCAGCTCCACATCTTCAGCGAACGCAGCGGTTCCGGAAAAAGCAAGGAGCGCCGCAGCGGACAGGGAAATCACAAACTTTTTCATTTTTCTCATATCATTCACCTCGCTTAAACCGTGCCATGTTTTTTCGCGGGACGGTCTTCTCTTTTTGTGAATAACATTTCAAATGCGCCGATCAGATATTTCCTGGTGTCGGCAGCCTCAATGATCGTATCTACATATCCTCTCCTCGCCGCGGATCCCACGCTGGTCTGAAGCGCCGCGTACTCCGCCGCCTTCTCGCGGATCACATCAGCGCCCTCATCGGCATACATGATCTTGGCCGCCAGGTCCGCGTCCATCATGCCGATCTGCGCCGCGGGCCACGCGTAGGTCAGATCCGCGCCCAGGGCCTTGCTGTTCATAGCCACGTAAGCGCTGCCGTAAGCCGCGCCGATGATCACGTTTACCTTCGGCACCGTCGCGTTTGCAAACGCGTAGGTAAGCTTGGCCACTGCCTTTGCCATGCCGGCCTCAGAGTGGGTATCTGCCTGGAAGCCCTTCACATTGGTGAGGGACAGCACCGGGATGCCGAAAGCATCGCAGAACTGCACGAACTTCGCCGCCTTCTTTGCGCCCCTGCAGGTCAGAACCGCTTCAAAGCTCTCTTTGGCATTGCCTTCTTCATCGCATACTTCCGTGCGGTTTGCCACCGCGCCCACGGTCTGCCCGTTCAGACGCAGGAAACCGGTCACCATTTCTTTTCCATAGGAGGCCTTGGTCTCCACAAACACATTGTCGTCCGCAATCTGGGAGAGCAGGATGGAGGTGTCTCCCACGCAGTTTTCCAGATCTGCGCAGACACGGTTCAGATCGTCCGAGCACTCCTCGTAGGAGAGGTCGTCCTCATTGTTTGCCGGGAGCATGGTTACCAGCTGGCGGATGCCCGCAAAGATTTCTTCCTCGCTGCCCACAAAGTCCACCAGGCCAGCCGTCTCGCTCTGGAATTTTGCAGAAGATGTGTCGCATTTTTCCTTCGTGTTGCCCGCCAGGGCATTGGGAGAATTCACAAACAGCTTCGCGTTCTTCTCCTCCATAAACGTAAAATCGGTAAGACCCGGCACCACGGCCAGTCCGCCGCCGCATGTCCCGAAGACCGCTGTGATCTGCGGGATAACGCCGGATGCCAGCGCCTGCTTCTCATAGATCGTTCCGAACGCATTCAAAGCGTCCGTGGCTTCCTGCAGACGAAGGCCCGCGCAGTCGATCAGTCCGATGACCGGCGCTCCCATCTTCATGGCGAGATCGTAAATGCCCGCGATCTTCTTTGCATGCATCTCCCCGATCGTTCCGCCGAGAACAGACGCGTCCTGGCTGTACACATACACCAGGCTGTCGTCGATCACACCGTAGCCGGTAATGACGCCGTCCGCCGGAGTATCTGCTTTCGCCATGTTGAAATCCGTGTTCCTGGCAGTAATACTTCCACCGATCTCAACAAAACTGTTCTCATCAAGCAAAGATGCAATCCTCTTGCTTGCTAAGGTTTGTGCTGTATTACTCATGATTCAGCCCTCCATTTTTTATATTAGATAAATTAAAACCATTATCTGCCGTTTATCATTGTACTGTATTTCAGGCTCCAACGCAAGAGGGTTTTTGTCAAATTTTCTCACCGGGAAACAGAAGCCTGCGCTCACGCAGTCAGAGAACCCTGCGCTTCCGCAGCCAGAAAACGCGTCCGCGGACGGCGGCCGTGAAGCTTTGGCGCTCACAGCAGATATCTGCCGCAGGCCCATCCAAACCAATCTGAAAAACGCCTGGCTTTCACGTCCTCCAAAACCACGATGGGGTACTCCTCCAGCTTCTCCTCCCCCAGGTAATAGGCGAGTTTTCCCACCGCCGTCCCCTTTTGCACGGGTGCCGTCAGGCTTTTTTGGACGGACATCCGGCTTCGGATCTTTTCGTCTTTCCGAAGCAGATAGGTTCTCTGCGTCCGGCCGGAAAGATCCGGCGCCGCCGCTGCCGCGGCCATTTTCCAGGGGTCCCCGTCCTTTGCCAGGCCGTTTAGCACCGGGATCGCCCCCGGCTTTTCCGTGCAGCGGATCACATGGTTCTCATAATTTTCCAGACCGTAGGTCATCAGCTTTCTGGTGTCGCTCCATTTGTACGTGCGGTTGTAGGGCCACCCGCACGCCAGAAGCGCCGCGATGAACAGCCTGCCGCCGTCCTCGAGGGCCCCCACGTAGCAGTAGCCCGCCGCGGAGGTAAATCCCGTCTTGCCGGAGAGGACTCCCGGCATCATGTCCAGAAAAGCGTTGTGGTTCTGGCAGGAAAAGCTGCGCGCCCCGCTCACATCGGTGAAGCTGTAGCTGCGCGTCTGCGTGATGCGCAGGAACTCCTCCCGCTTTGGCGACTGCGCCACACAGTACGCCATGATGCGCGCCAGGTCCGCCGCCGTGGTGGCGTGGGCTCCCCCGGCGTCCTCGCCGTCCAGCCCGTTCGGAGTCACAAAGTGCGTGCCGGTGCAGCCGAGCTGCGCCGCTTTCTCATTCATCAGGGCGGCAAACTTTTCCGTGCTGCCCGCGATGTGCTCCGCGATGACCACGGCGCTGTCGTTAAAAGACTCCAGCATCATGGCGTACAAAAGATCCTCCAGATAATACTCCTCCCCCGCGTGCACTCCAAGACGCACCTCCGGCTGCGCGGCCGCATGCGCGGACGCCGCGGCCTTGTCTTTCAGATCTCCGTTTTCCAGCGCCAGGATGCAGGTCATGATCTTGGTGGTGCTGGCCATGGGCAGCACCTCGTTCTCGTTTTTTCCAAAGAGAACGCGGCCGCTTTCGCCGTCCAGAAGCACCGCGCTTTGGGCGTACAGATCCCCCGGACCCGCGGGCGGGCCCTCTTCAGCCCCCGCGCGGACCGCGCACAGATCCGCCAGAAAAAACAGTCCCCATAAAAAGCCATATACGATCTTTCTCATAAAAACACCCCCGCATAGCATGAACTTCATTTTTTGTCAGTCCATTATATGCGGGGATGTCTCAGTTCAGAAACGCCCTGGAGATCTTCAGTACAGATAATTTTTATTGACATAGCCCAGATCCTGAAGATCCGGCGAATAGACATACCAGTAGGTGGAGTCGCTGTCGTCCACCACATAGACGGTGTCGCCCGAGTAAAGCTCTCCGATCTCGTTGCTGCTGTCGTAGGCCTTCGCGCTGCGCAGGGCAAGATAACCGGTGTCCACTTTCACGATCCGCTCGGTGCTGTCCGGGTTTACCAGATAATTCTTGTTCACATAGCCGAATTTTCCCAGCTTCGGGGAATACACATACCAGTAGGTGGGATCGTCGCTGTCCTGCACGGCCACCGTGTCGCCCGAGTAAAGCTTTCCGATCTCATTGCCGCTGTCGTACGCCTTTGCCGTCCGCAGGGCAAGATAGCCGGTGTCCACGCGCACGGTCCAGTCCGCGCTCCCCTGATCTGTCAGATAATCCTTGTTCACATAGCCGTACGCGTCCAGCACGGGTGCATAGACATACCAGTAGGTGGGATCCGACGCGTTCAGGATGAACACCTCGTCCCCCGTGTAGAGCTCCCCGATCTCGTTGCTGCTGTCGTACGCCTTTTCCGTCCGCAGAGCCAGATAACCGGTATCTACCCGCACGCTCCACCCGGAGCTGGCAGCCGGGACCTCCACCAGATAGTTTTTATTCACAAACCCGTATCTGTCAAGCCCGGGGGCATAGACAAACCAGTAAGTGGGATCCTTTGCCGACCAGAGCTCCACCGTATCGCCCGTGTAGAGCTGGCCGATCTCATTGCCCCGGTCAAATTCCCTGTCATTGCGCAGCGCCAGATAGCCGGAATCTACCCTGACCCGGTAGGTATCGGAAGCCCCCGCGCGCGCACCGGCGGCAAAAAGCGCCAGGACCAGCGCAAAAAGCGCCGCGGCCGTCCATCTGATCCAACTCTGTTTTACCTGTTCTGTTTTCATCTGCAGCCCCTCCTTTGCATAAACACATTTTTTAGAAACCAGGCCGGCGTCATCCGCAGCATCCGTAGTAATCCACGATCTGCCTGCTGAGCGAAGCAATGGTTCCCTGCGCTCCCCCTGTATCGTTCAGATCTTCTGACATGAACACCAGGATCAGGTCGTTCTGGGAATCATATACAATGCCGGCATCGTTCTCCACATCCGAAAGCTCCCCGGTCTTATTGGCGATGTGCACGCCCTCCGGCATCCGCGCGGGGATCTTGTTTCTCCTCGTCTGCGCCTTCAGCAGGGAGTACATGGCGTCCGCATAGGGGGATTCCTCCGCGTCCGCCTCGTATATCTGCTTCAGGAAATGTCCGCAGTCCACCACCGAGGTATAATTATCTCCATATTCATTGCTCTGCAGCAAAAGCCTTCCCATGCCGGTGCTGTAATATCCGTTTGCCTCACAGTAGGCGTTTACCGCCGACATGCCGGCGGATGCGTCTCCCCTGCCGAGGCAGGAGACCAGCGTGTTTGCCGCGTCGTTGTCGCTGACGGTGATCATCGCGTTCAGGTTCTGATCGATCATCTCCTGTCCGTACTGTTCGGTCAGCGCCCCGTATTCTTCAAAGACCGCTCCCATGATATAGAGCTTGATCAGGCTGGCCGCCTGCATGGGATGGTCCAGGTGGTTGATGCCCGATTCCGTCTGGTTTTTCAGGTCACAGACGTAGACGGCCCAGTCCCCGTTATCCGCCGGAAGCTGCGGGCGCAGCTCCTGCATCAGCGCTTCTAAGGTTTCGTCCGTCACCATCTCCGGTTCCAGGCTCTCGAAAAAACTTCCCTCCGCGGGCGTCCCCGGCTCTGCCGAAGAATCCGGCGGCGCGATGCTTCCCGGAGGCGCGATGGAACCCACCAGCTGTTCGCCCGCCTCAGACGCCTGCGGCGCAAATGGCACGGCGCAGCACACAGCCGCGGCCAAAATACAGATACCGATCTTCTTTTTCATAAATCCGCGATCTCACTTTCTTTTCCAGGCTTGTCCTAACAATAGTTCCGCCAGAACCGGGAGCCCACTTTCTCCCCGCTCTGCACACATTTCCAATATTCTTCCAGCACGGCCGCCGTCTCCGGCACGGCAAGCTGAAACAGCCGCTTCAGCTCCCTTGTACTCTCCTTGCACACCGGCCGGGGACATCTGCGGATCACGCGCCCCTGCACAAACTTATAGATGCCGCAGGCCTTCGCCAGCCCGAGCAGGATCCGGCGCTTCAGGTTGGTGGGACACACCGTGATGTCCGTGTAGAACCGCATGGCCCGCAGCATGTGGCGCGCTTCCTTTTCCGTCACGCCGTCCAGGACCATGGCTATACTGTGCACGCAGTCCCGCGTGGCGCGGATCACATGCGAGGGATGATAGTGAAACGGGTTCTTTCCGGTGGCCTCCATCATAGCGCGGTCGAACTCCGTCTCGATCTCATCGTGCCTCGCGCCGGTCTTTTCCATATATTCCGAGATATAGGGATGGCAGGTGCTGTCCAGCATGAAGTGGCAGACAAACCCCAGCAGATAAACCAGGGCACCCTCGTCTTCCGTGGCGCGGCACAGCTCCTTTCCCCGCTCAAAAAACCCGGCCGCCTCCTCACGGTGCAGGCGATGCCCCGTCTGGTTCAGGCGGTTTTTGTGAAAAGGCCGCACATAAAACAGGATGTCCGGCCCGTGCAGGCCCGCGATGTAAGCCGTCCTGTGCCGCAGGATCAGCTCCTGCATATCCCCGTTCAGCTTCTGATATACCCGTTTTCCAAACAGATCGTGCGCGTAAGTGGTAGGCATGGTTTCTCTCCCGTTCTTCGTTTTCTCTTATACATCCAGCGTAAGCCGCACTTCCTCCTCCGCCTCCGCTTTGAAATCCTCCATCTTCATCAGGCTGACCGGCGGAAGATCTGCGATCGACTGCACGCCGAAGCTGCGCAGAAACTCCTCCGTCGTTCCGAAGAGAAGAGGTCTTCCGGGCGCGTCAAGCCTGCCGAGCTCTTTTACCAGGTTGTACTCGATCAGCTTGTTTACCGCGTGGTCACATTTCACGCCGCGTATCTTTTCCAGCTCCAGCTTGGTGACCGGCTGTTTGTACGCGATGATGGAGAGCGTCTCCAGCACCACGTCCGTCAGCTCCGCCTTTTTCGGCTGCTTTGCGATCCGCACCAGATAATCGTACATCTCCGGCTTGGTACACAGCTGGAAGGAATCCTCCAGCTCCACGATGCGGATGCCTCTGTCCTCCTGCTCAAAGCGGTCCATCATGGAATGGATCAGTTTTCTGGTGGTCTTTTCATCCTGCTCGATGGCTCTGGCAATCTTCGATGTCTCCACAGATTCGCCGCTGGCAAACAGGATCGCTTCCACGGCGGCCTCTAAATTCTTCATACGCTAACCCCACTTTATTTTGCGGTGATCCGGATATCCGCAAAGATCTCATCCTGCTGTATCTCGATCCTGCCGGTCCGGATCATTTCCAGGATCGTCAGGAACGTGATGATCACCCGCATCCTGCTCTTCTGGTGCTGCAGCAGGTCCCGGAAGCTGCACTGCCTGTGGCCGGCAATATAATCCTCCACGTAGGAGACGGTCTCCTCCAGGTCCACCTCCTCCTTTTCCATGGTGCCGAACTTGCTGCGCACGGGATCTGTTCGCCCCTCCTGGCGCTTCATCACATCCTGGAAAACAGCGTTGAGCTTCTCTAAGGTGACGTCCGAGAGCAGTTCCTGCGGATCCACCGGCTCCCGGTAAGACAAAACCTCCGCCGGCATGTGCTCTCCCCTGTAAGCCGCCCGCCCCGCGTTCGCCTGGCGCTCCCGCAGCTCATAGGACATATATTTGTACAGCTTGTACTCCAGCAGGCGCTCCACCAGCTCCTGGCGGGGATCCTGCGGTTCGCCCTCCTCATCCGTCTCCGGCGGGAGGAGCATCCTGGATTTGATATCCAGAAGCGTGGCCGCCATTACCAGAAATTCACTCATCACACCCATGTCCTCTTCTTCCATGGCGCGGATATATTCCATATACTGATCTGTGATCTCCACGATAGGGATATCAAAGATGTTCACTTTGTTCTTTTCAATGAGATGCAGGAGCAGATCCAGGGGACCTTCAAACTCCTGCAGCTTTACGGATATGCCCATAACAACCTCATTCTTCTTATGTCAGCTCCAGCATGACCACCTCTGGCGGATTGTTGACGCGCAGGGCGATGGAATGGGAACCCAGCCCGGACGTCACCACCATGCGCCTGCCGTACTTTTCAAACATGCCGTAGTCATAGCGGGGAAACAGCTTCATCTGCGGGCTGATCAGCCCGCCCACAAAGGGCAGCCGCACCAGGCCGCCGTGCAGATGGCCGCACAGGGTAAGCTGCGCTCCCCAAAGGGCATAGCTCTCAAAAAAGACGGGATTGTGTACCAGCAGGATATTGAAACGGCCCTCGTCGGGCAGCCCCAGGATGCCGCGTATCTCCTCCGCGCTGATAAACTCGCTGCCCATCTTTTTATAACATCTGGCGGGAAGCTCCAGGCCGTGGATCGTCAGCTTTGCCCCGCCGACGTCCACCCTCTCCTTCTCATTTTCCAAAAGGCGGACGCCTATCCTGCGCAGTCCGCTGGTCATCCCCGCATAGATCCCTTTGTATCTTTCCGCATATATCTTCGTCCGGTACTCGTGGTTCCCGTTCACACAGTATACCGGACAGCCGCACGCAAGCCGCTTTAAAAGCGAGATCCCCACATCCAGATCAATATCCTTCCCGGAACACACCGTCAGATCTCCCGCCGAAAACACCATATCCGGATATTGCCTCTGTATCACATCCACCAGCTCGCTGTTGCCCTCCCCGAACAGGCGGTTGTGCAGATCCGCGATCAGCGCGATACGGACAGGCTTACCGCCGCCTTCCCGGAATTTTGTTATGGGGATCCGGTAGCTTTTTACTTTTATCTTGCTCATCGCCGCTCCTAAAACCGTTGTAATATCCGCCGTCCTGCACTATCTATTATATCGGAATCTTCCCCGTTTGGCAACAACAGAATCAAACGCGGCAGGCGTCCCAGGCCTTTTTCAGATAAAACCAGAAACCGGCCTTTTCCACATCCGCGCCGTAGACGATCTTTACGCTGCCGATCTCCTTTCCGTCCAGCAGGTACACCGCTTTCCCGGCCGTTTCCCCCGCGTGCACGGGGGCATGCGCATCCCCGGAGAACAGCAGTCTGCACTCTATGCCGGCCAGGTTCCGGCCCTCCACGTCCAGGTAGCGGAACTCCCCGGCATACCGGCACGGCACCGTATCTGCAAGACCGCCCCTGACCCGGATATCCGGCAGCTTCGGCGGCTCCTCATCCACGTAGAGCCGGCATTTTCCGAACCCATAATTCAAAAGCGACGCCGCGTCTGCAAAGCGGGTCTTGGAATCCGGCCCGGCCATGATCACGCTGATCAGCTCGATCCCGTTCCGCTCCGCCACCGCCGAGAGGCAGAACAGAGCCTTGCTGGTGCTGCCGGTCTTCAGGCCCCTGCAGCCGTCGTAGCTGCGCAGCAGCTTGTTGGTGTTCGCCAGGCCGAACTCGCTGCTCCCCTGCCGGGTGGTGTGCGTGATGGTGTCCATCCAGATGGTCGTGTAATCAAACACTTTCGGGAACCGCGAGATGAGCTCCCGGGACATCAGGGCAATGTCGTAAGCGGAGGTATAATGCTCCTCGGAATCCGTCAGGCCGCAGCAGTCCACAAAATGCGTGTCCTTCATGCCGAGCTCGGACGCTTTGCGGTTCATCCGGTTCACAAACTCCATCTCCGTCCCCGCGATGTGCTCCGCCATGGCCACCGAGGCGTCGTTTCCGGAAGATACCAGGATGCATTTGAGCAGCGTGTCCACCGTCTGCTTTTCCCCCTCCTCCAAAAACACCTGCGACCCGCCCATGGATTTCGCGTGCGCGCTGGTCGTCACCTCGTCCTCCAGGGACAAGGTCCCCTTTTCCAGCTCCTCGAAGATCAAAAGCACCGTCATGATCTTGGTGACGCTTGCAGGGCTCCTCCGCTCGTGCGCGGCCTTCTCATAGAGCACGGTACCCGTGGACGCCTCCATCAAAAGCGCAGACGGAGACTCGATCGCCAGGGCATCCTGCCCGGCAGCCGCACTGTCATCCGTCTGCGCCGTTTCTGTTCCCATTCCCTGCGCGCGCACCGCCGCGGAAAAGACCGCGGCGCACGCGAGCAGAAGAAGTCCTGTTTTTCTGATCAATTTACCCATAGCACCTCTCCTGTCTTTCTTTCATGGTACAGAATATGAAAGAAAAGAGAGGGCTATGACAAGCAGTTCCGGAAAACCGCTATATCCGCACATGCAGGTTCGCGTATCTCACCGGATCGTTCAGCCACAGCTGCTGGATCGCCCAATAGTCGTTGACCCCGCTCGGGTCGCGCAGTTCCGTGTAGGGCTTGCCGAAATACAGCGTCTTGAACTGGCGGTGGTAGACCTCCGGGTCATAGACCAGACCGTCGATCTCCACCCAGCCGTGGCCCGTGCTGTTGCAGGCGTACACCTCATAGCCGCAGGCCTTTACCAGGTACGCGAACGCCCCCGCAAAACTGCAGCAGTTGCCCCCGCCGTCCAGGAACATATCGTTGGCGTAGACAGCCGGCCAGTCCATCCCCAGATAGTGCGGGATGCGCGGATGGCCGCCCGTGTCCTCATAGTTCCTGCACACATACTCAAAGCAGGTCCAGAGCTTCTCGCGCTTTGTCATGGTCGGCTTTATGATCTGCGAGACGATGATCTGCGCGCGCCAGAGGGTTTTTTCCTCCATGGTGCCGCACTCATCGGATTCCCGCCGGTTGTTGACTTTCCGGTTGGTCAGCACATAATTGTTTCCAAAGTAGTACGCTGTGCCGTCGATCGTCTGCCAGCCCCGCACCGCCGCTCCGTCAGAAGCAAAGTAATACGTCTTGCCGCTCACCGTCTGCCAGCCGGTCTGCATCTGGCCTCTGGCGCTGCCGTTCGGCGCGAAGTAATATCCCTTTTTATCGATCACCCGGATGCCGGTCTGCAGGATGCCGGAAGATGAGAAGTAATACCGCTTTCCATTGATCGTCTGCCAGCCCGTCGCCGCCTGGCCGAACAGTTTGGTCCCGCGCGGGAAGAAATACATCGTCACAGACCCCTTGCTGGACGGCACCTGCGCGAAGCCGGTCGCCATCTGGCCCCGGATGTAGGCCTTGTTGCTGGCCGTGCGGGTGTAGAAATAATAATAGTGTCCGTCGATCTTCTGCAGGCCGCAGCCCATCTGCCCTCTCGTCCACTTGTCCGTGGTCTCCCGGTGGAAATAGTAGGGCCTGTCCTCAAAGAACCGGAATCCGACGGCGAAGACCCATCCTCCTTTTCCGTTCGGTTCCAGATAGAAAGTCCCCTTCGTGCTGTTGTAGAAATGCGCCTTATCCTCGGCAGATCCCGCAGCGGCGGCCGTAAATGTGAGCAGCAGCGCGAACAGCACCGTCAAAAGCAGTTTTCTTCCTTTTTTCATGTTGGTTCCCTCCGCTTCTCAAAAGGCTGATCATCAATAAAAATTATAGTAGGTTACCCCGGGCTGCAGCGTGATATTCGACTTGTATTTCGCCAGCTCGCTGACCGTCACCAGCTGGTACCCCCGCCGGATCAGCTCCGGAATGATGGTCTCGGCCGCCACCACGGAGGAATAGTGGACGTCGTGCATCAGCACGATATCCCCGCTTCGCACATGGTTCAGCACCTCGTTGATGGTGTGCTGCGGATTTCCCGTGTTCGCCCAGTCTCTCGTGTCGATGGACCAGAAGATGGAGGGAAGCCCCAGGGAGGAGAGCACCGTCGGATTGGCGCAGCCGTCCCCGTAGGGGAGCCGGAACACGGTGGGCCGCTGGCCGCAGGCGTTAAAGATGGCGTCGCTGGCGCTGCTCACCTGCGAGCACATGCCGCCGTAGGACAGTGTGGTGAACGCCGGGTGGGAATAGGAGTGGCTCCCCACCTCGCAGCCCATCTCCGCCATTCTGCTCACAGCCTGGGGATAATACGGCACACTGCTCCCCACCAGGAAGAACGTCGCCTTCGCATTGTTCGATTCCAGGCAGTTTAAGAGTCTCTGCGTATACATACCCGGGCCGTCGTCGAACGTGAGCGCGACCATAGGTCTGGACGGATCAGGCGGGATGTATGGCTTCTTGCTGGGATCATAGACTCCGTTCTCATCAAAGTAGTACTGCGTCCCCTCGATCGTCTGCCAGCCCGTCTGCATCTGGCCTTTGGATTTTCCGCTCTCCGCGAAATAATACTGTTTGCCGTCCACCTTCACAAGCCCCATGGCCATGCCGCCGGTTTTCGGTCCAGAGGGGATGAAATAATAGCGCTTGCCGTCTATGGTCCGCCAGCCCTTCGCCACGACCCCGTCCGCGCCGAAGTAGCAGATGCGCTCATTCACCACATGGAAACCCGTCTGCATCTGGCCGCGCGCCTTTCCGTTCGGCGCGAAATAATAGCCTTTGCCGTCGATCATATGAAAACCCGTCTGCAGGATGCCGGAAGGCGAAAAGTAATAGCGCTTCCCCTCGATCGTCTGCCAGAGCGCCGCCGCCTGGCCAAATTTTTTGTTTCCGCGGGGATAAAAATACATGGTCGCGGAGCCCTTGCTGGACGGTACCTGTGCAAACCCGGCCGCCATCTGGCCACGGCTGTACACACTGGTCGTGCGCGGGTAAAAATAGTAATAGTTTCCGCGGATCTTCTGCAGGCCGCTGACCATTTGTCCCGCCTTTATATTTCCGGCGGATCCCTCATGGAAATAGTACGCTTTATTTCCGACCATCCGAAATCCCTGCGCTATATGCCCGTTTTCAATGTAAAAAGTTTTCCCGTCGATGTTCTTAAAATACGATGTTTTCTCTGCGGCGGATGCCGGTGCCGCGGCAAAAGCGATCAGGCAGGCAAGCGCAAACACTGCCAGAACATATTTTTTCCCCTTCATAGCTAACTCTGTTCCCTTTCCATACTTCCATGCAGCACGAAAATTTCCATACAGCGCCAAAGTGATGCGCTGCCCTGTCCTTTGTGCTTTAGATCTTGATGCGTGTAAACGGCAGCCCCCAGCCGAAGATGGCACTATACGCCGAATCCGCCTGACTATAAGGTACCGCATAAAGTTTATTATTTGCTGTGTCCCGGTACTGCTCCGGATCATAGATCAGGCCGTTGATCTCCGTCCAGCCGTGGCCCGTGCTGTTGCAGCCGTACACCTCCGTGTAGCCGCATGCCTTCGCCATGTAGGCAAACGCCGCCGCCATGCTCAGGCAGTTGCCGCTGCCGCCTATAAAGATGTCGTTGGCGTAGATCTCCACCCAGTCCATGCCGGTGTAGTGCGGGATGCGCGGGTTGCCGCCGCCGTAGTTGCCCGGCGTCGCCAGGTTCATAAAGCATGCGCGCAGCTTCTCCTCTTTGCTCATCCCCGGCGTGGTCAGTTTCGACACCAGGATCTCGGCGCGCCACAGGGTCTTTTCCTTCATGGTGCCGCAGGCGTCCGAAGCCACCACGTTATTGACCTGTTTGTTGGTCAGCACATAGTCGTTTCCGAAATAATACGTCGTTCCGCCGATCGTCTGCCAGCCGCGCAGAGCCGCCCCATCAGAGCCAAAATAGTAGGTCTTGCCGTTTACCGTCTGAAAGCCTGTCTGCATCTGGCCCTTTGTATTCCCGTTTTCCGAGAAGCAGTACAAACTTCCTCCGACCGCTCGAAGACCGGTCACCATCACACCGGAGGACAGGAAATAATAGCGCGCGCCGCTGATCGTCTGCCAGCCCCGCACGGAAGCCCCGTCAGAGCCAAAATAGTAGGTATTGCCGTTCACTGTCTGAAAACCGGTCTGCATCTGGCCTCTGGCGCTGCCGTTCGGCGCGAAGTAATATCCCTTTTTATCGATCACCCGGATGCCGGTCTGCAGGATGCCGGAAGATGAGAAGTAATACCGCTTTCCATTGATCGTCTGCCAGCCCGTCGCCGCCTGGCCGAACAGTTTGGTCCCGCGCGGGAAGAAATACATCGTCACAGACCCCTTGCTGGACGGCACCTGCGCGAAGCCGGTCGCCATCTGGCCCCGGATGTAGGCCTTGTTGCTGGCCGTGCGGGTGTAGAAATAATAATAGTGTCCGTCGATCTTCTGCAGGCCGCAGCCCATCTGCCCTCTCGTCCACTTGTCCGTGGTCTCCCGGTGGAAATAGTAGGGCCTGTCCTCAAAGAACCGGAATCCGACGGCGAAGACCCATCCTCCTTTTCCGTTCGGTTCCAGATAGAAAGTCCCCTTCGTGCTGTTGTAGAAATGCGCCTTATCCTCGGCAGATCCCGCAGCGGCGGCCGTAAATGTGAGCAGCAGCGCGAACAGCACCGTCAAAAGCAGTTTTCTTCCTCTTTTCATGTTGATATCCTCCCGTCTTATTTTCTCTATCCCGCGATACCGCCCTGAAATTCAAACGATACCTTCGAGTCATACACTTTAACCGTCTCCTCATCGGAGGCCAAAAACAATTCTATCTTCAGATCATTGTCCAGAAGGCGCTCCTTCTGGATATAGACCACGTAGCCGCAGTCCGTCTTCTCCCCGTCCGACTCGGTCGTCATGGGGAACGCCTCATAGATGGTCTCGCCGTCCGTCCGCAGATAGATCTTCGCCCGGTCGCCCACCAGAGACGGATCCACGGTCCCCTTAAGCTGCACGTACATGCCCTGGGTCTGCGCCTCACAGTCCGCCAGGCCCTCGTCCGCCGACCTGTCCTTCGCGTCCGCGAGGGAGATCTGCACGCGCGGCGCCTGCGCCGTGGGCGGGTCCATAGCCATGTCCGGCAGGAAGCGCTCCGCGCGCTCCACCAAAACGGTGTCCGCCCCGCAGAAGATCATGTCGTCCAGATAGTAGGGAATCCCCCTGCTGAACCTCGCCTTTTCGTACTCCTGGGCGAAAAACGGCAGCAGCGCGTTCCCGAAGGAATCCCGGTACATCAGAAGGCTCCCTTTCGCGTCCGCGCAGGTGGTGCGGATGTCCGGGTCAAAATTGCTCTCCACTTCCCCCTCGTACTGATAGGTAAAGGCGTCGGTGTAGTAGATCTCGTCCTCCGGCGTGACCGCCAGGGGGAACAGCATCTTGTCCAGATCGCCCTCGTAATCCTTCCGTATCTCAAAGGGCGCGTCCTCATAGGACGCGTGCTCCCTATCCAGGGCGTCCAGCAGGGCCTGCGCCGCCAGGGCGGCCCCTTTGTTGTTCCAGTGGGAGTCGCGCTGGTGGTAGAGCACCTCGTCCTGCCCCTCAAACAGCGCGTGCAGGTTTACATAATGAACTCCCTCCTGCGCCAGCGCCTCCTGCAGCTTCGCGATGTTCTTGACCTCCCCGACTTTTGCCCGGTCGTAGTACGGCATGTGCTCCCCGTACAGGGAATTTTTGTTGGGGGCCACCGTAAAGAGAAACTGTCTGCCGCTCTCCTCCACGATGCCCTGCATCATGGCGAGCGTGTGGGCGATGTTGAATATGGCGCGGTCGCTCAGCGTGTTCTGCACCAGATAGTCGTCCAGGGAGTCCTTGTAGTAGAGCCACCCGTCCGTGCCCTTTATGACGCCGTCCGCCGTGGAGACTCCCAGAAGGCTGGCCTTGAGGAGCGCGTCCGCGGTTACCATCTCCTGGCGGTAGGCGAAATGGTCCTCAAAATAATCGCCCGCCTGGGAGAGAAACTGCACGTTCCAGCCCCCGTCCTCCGTCCGGATGGAGGGGAACGACGCGAGGGTGCGGTTTTCCAGAGACTCCCCGCTCTTTTTCCACAGAAGTCCCGCGAAAGGGACAAGGCACAGGGCCAGGGCGAGAACCAGATAAACGGTCATTGCTTTTTTCTTCATAAGGCTCCCTCCCCCTAAAACCGGAAATAGATAAACGGATTGTAGGTGCCGCCGGAGAGGGAGAGCAGGCAGAGAACCAGTCCCGCAATGCTCAAAATCCACGCGGCCGCGTCAAATCCCTTTTTCTTTTCCAGGCGTTCCTTTACCGGCATACAGCACACGGCCGCCGCCGCAAACGTCGCCAGGTACTGCGGCGTGAGCTGCTGCAGGGCCAGGCTGACCGCCCCGGCCTCAAAGTGGAACCCCGTGAACATCTCCCGCAGAAACTTAAGCCCCTGGGCCATGGTGTCCGCCCGGAAGATCACAAATCCCACCGTCACTGCCAGAAGCGCGTAGACGTGACGCACCGCCGCGGAAAAAAGGTTCCGCTTCTTCCACGCTGGCAGACACTCCTCCAGCATCATCAAAAACCCGTGATAGAGGCCCCAGACCACAAAGGTCACGTTCGCGCCGTGCCACAGGCCCGTGCAGAAAAACACCACAAATTTATTGAACACCGTGCGGGCGCGCCCTTTCCGGTTCCCGCCCAGCGGAAAATACAGATACTCCCGGAACCAGCCCGACAGGGAAATATGCCACCTGCGCCAGAATTCCCGGATGCTGTCGGACACGTACGGATAGTGGAAGTTCTCGCGGAACGAAAACCCGAACATCTCGCCCATGCCCAGCGCCATGTCGCTGTACCCGCTGAAGTCGAAATAAATCTGCATCAGGTAAGAGAGCGCCGCAATCCAGGCCGTCAGGACATTGACGCCGGCATGATCCGCCGCAAAGAGGGTGTCTGCCGTAAGCCCCATCACGTTGGAGATGAGCACCTTCTTGGAGAGGCCCGCGATAAACCTGCGCATGCCGAGGGCGGCGTGCTCCGCCGTCACCTGGCGGTTGTCGATGCGCTCCTGGATATCGTGGTATTTCACGATCGGCCCCGCGATCAGCTGCGGGAAAAACGATATGTACAGCAGCACTCTGGCGAAGCTTTTCTGCGCCTCGGCGTTCCCGCGGTACACGTCGATCACGTAGGACAGCGCCTGGAACGTGAAGAACGAGATGCCGATGGGGAGCGCGATCCTGGGCACCGGGAACGAAAACCCCGCCGCGTTTGCCAGCTCCGCCAGGAACCCGGCGTACTTAAACACAACCAGAAGCCCGATGTTTAAGACCACGGCCACGGCCAGCACCGCCTTCTTCCCGCCTTCGCTTCCGCCCGCGACCAGCCTCCCGAACACATAGTTCAGAAAGGAGGAGGCGATCATCAGCAGCACATAGACCGGCTCGCCGTAGGCGTAAAACAGCAGGCTCGCCGCGATCAGCAGGGCGTTTTTCGCCCGGATCCCCGGCAGGATCCAGTGCAGCAGGAACACAACAGGCAAAAATATGCTTATGAATGTTATCGAACTAAAAACCAAGGTATGTTCCTCTCATCCTGTTTATAGGAAAAGAACCATCGTCGGCCCCGGTGTACGGTTTGACGATGGTTCCTGCGCCTTTACTGCTCTACATCTTTCATGCTGAAGCTGATGCGGCCCATCTTGTCCTTGCCAAGGCAGACCACCTTTACTACATCTCCCAGTTTCAGCACATCCTCCACCTTGTCGATCCTTCCCTTGGCGATCTTGGAAATGTGGACCATTCCCTCCTTGCCGGGAGCGAACTCCAGGAAAGCGCCGAACTCCTTGATGCTCACCACAGTTCCGGTAAACACCTGCCCGGCCTCGAAGTCGGTGGTAATAATGCGGATCATGTCCATGGCTTTCGCCATCTCTTCCTTGTCCGTTCCGCAGATGGAAACCGCGCCGTCGTCCGTGATGTCGATCTTCACGCCGGTGCGCTCGATGATCGTATTGATGGTCTTGCCTCTCTGGCCGACCACATCGCCGATCTTCTGCGGGTCGATCATGATCTGGATGATCTTCGGAGCGTACTCGCTCAGCTCCATCCTGGGCTCCGCGATGGCTTTCGCCATAACTTCGTCCATGATATACAGACGCGCCTCCCTTGCGCGCGCGATGGCTTCCTCAATGATGGGGCGGGTCAGTCCGTGAATCTTAATATCCATCTGGATCGCCGTGATGCCCTTGTGGGTGCCGGCCACCTTGAAATCCATGTCGCCGAAGAAATCTTCCAGGCCCTGGATGTCGGTGAGCACGATATAGTCGTCGTCCGTGTCCCCCGTCACCAGACCGCAGGAGATGCCTGCCACGGCCGTCTTGATGGGCACGCCCGCCGCCATCAGGGACATGGTGGACGCGCAGATGCTGGCCTGGGATGTGGAGCCGTTGGACTCAAAGGTCTCGGAGACCGTGCGGATCGCATAGGGGAAATCCGCCTCGGAGGGGAGCACCGGCACAAGCGCGCGCTCCGCCAGGGCGCCATGCCCGATCTCGCGGCGTCCCGGCCCTCTGGAGGGCTTGGTCTCGCCCACGGAGTAACTGGGGAAGTTATAGTGGTGCATATAGCGCTTGCTGGTCTCCGTCACATCCAGACCGTCCAGCCTCTGGGCCTCGGAGAGGGGCGCCAGAGTGGTGATGGTGCAGATCTGCGTCTGCCCTCTGGTAAACATGGCGGAACCGTGCACGCGCGGGATCAGGTCCACCTCGGCCGCCAGCGGACGGATCTGCGTGATGGCGCGGCCGTCCGGGCGCTTGTGATCCTTTAAGATCATCTTGCGGACCGTCTTTTTCTGGTACTGGTACACAGCCTCGTCGATGAGGCCCAGCCACTCTTCGTTGTCGGCGAATTTCTCCGCCAGCTTGTCCTTGATCTCGCGGATGTTCTCCTCGCGCTTCTGTTTTTCATCGGTAAATACCGCTACTTCCATCTCCTCCGGGGAGACCACCTCGCGGATGGCCGCGAACAGCTCCTCCGGCACCGCGCAGCTTGTGTACGTGTGCTTTTCTTTTCCGCACTCCGCCACAATAGTGTCGATAAACTGGATGACCTTCTGGTTTACCTCGTGCGCCGCAAAGATGGCCTCGATCATCTTATCCTCCGGCACCTCGTTGGCCCCGGCCTCGATCATGATGACCTTATCCCTCGTGGACGCCACGGTGAGCTGCAGATCCGACACCGCCCTCTGTGTGGTGGTGGGGTTGAACACCAGCTCGCCGTCCACCAGGCCCACCTGCGTGCTGGACGTGGGGCCGTCAAAGGGGATGTCCGAGATCGCGGTGGCGATGGCGCTTCCCAGCATGGCCGTGAGCTCCGGCGCACAGTCCGGATCCACCGACAGCACCAGGTTGTCCAGCGTCACATCGTTGCGGTAATCCTTCGGGAACAGCGGGCGCATGGGACGGTCGATCACGCGCGCGGTCAGCACCGCGTTCTCCGAGGCCTTGCCCTCGCGCTTGTTAAATCCGCCCGGGATCTTTCCCACGGAATACATTTTTTCCTCATACTCAACGCTCAGGGGGAAGAAATCGATTCCTTCCCGCGGCTTTTCCGAAGCCGTAGCGGTGGACAATACCGTCGTATCGCCATAGTGCATCAGAGCCGCACCGTTTGCCTGAGCCGCAACCCTGCCCACATCCACGCGCAGGGTCCTGCCGGCAAGCTCCATAGAATAACTCTTGTACATAATCTTCTCCTTATGAAAAAAGGGCGGCAGTCCCGCCCTTTTTGATTATTTTCTGATTCCCAATTTTTCGATCAAAGTACGGTAACCTTCAATATCCGATTTTTTGAAGTATGCCAGCAGGCCGCGTCTCTTACCTACCATTTTCAGAAGACCTCTTCTGGAATGATGATCCTTCGGATGTTCCTTTAAATGCTCTGTCAGCTCCTGGATGCGCGCGGTCAGCACCGCGATCTGGACTTCCGGCGAACCCGTGTCGCCTTCCTTGCGGCCGTATTCCGCAATGATAGCCTGTTTCTTTTCTTTTGAGATCATGTTGCATTTCCTCCTTTTTTTCATATCGCCTGGCACTAAGGGACGGTCGGAGTTTTCCAATTCCTGGGTGCCGGCTGATTTCGCACCTTAAAAGTATAGCATACCGCAACTTTGCAGTCAACCGGAAATATCACGAAAAATATGCCTTTCCGAACCGGATGTCCCGGTGCATCTGCTCTTTTAGTTTTTCCAGATCCGCAAACTTCTGCTCCGGGCGCTCGAAGGCAAAAAACTGCACCCCGATCATCTGTCCGTACAGGTCCTGGTCGAAGTCAAACAGGTAGGTCTCCACGCCGCGGAAATACTCGCCCACCGTGGGCTTGTACCCCACGTTTGTGATCCCGCAGTATGCCCGGCCGCCGTCCGCGCTCTCCTGCCCCGCGTCCTTTAGAAGCACCGTCTTTGTGGCGTAGACGCCGTTGGGCGGCAGAAGCTTTCCCACGGAGGGGATGAGATTGGTGGTGGGCATGCCCAGCGTCCTGCCGATGCGCCGCCCGTGCAGCACCTCGCCCTGCACCGTGTAAGGGCATCCAAGCAGGCTGTTTACCAGTTCCATATCCCCCCGCTCGAGCGCCTCCTTCACGTAGCTGCTGCTGATCTCCCGATCTCCCAGCCGCTCTTTCTCCACGACCTCCAGCTCGTAGCCCAGCTCTTTCTGCAGTTCTTTTAACAGACGCCAGTCTCCCTTTCTCTGATAGCCGAAGCGAAAATCGCTGCCCACGGCGATGTAGCGCGCCCGCAGGCGGCCCGCCAGGATGCGGCGCACAAAGTCCTCCGGCTCCATCCGGGAGATCTGCGGCAAAAACGGGCAGTCCATCCACCAGTCCACGCCCAGGGATCTTAAGAGCTCCTTCTTCTCGCCCTTGGTCAGAAGCGCCTTTCCCTTCGGATCCGGCCAGATGGTCACGACCACGCTCTCCAGGCCCTTTTCCCTCTGGGCCGTGACGCGCCCGATCAGCTTCCGGTGCCCGCGGTGCAGGCCGTCAAATTTTCCCAGGGTCACGGCCGTGTCCCTGTCCATTGTGTAATCCATCAGCCCTTCGATGTATCTCATAGCCCCTCCTGCCCGGTCAGGAACATTTTTACCGGCCGGTACACGCCGTCCCCGGCACGCTCATACAGGCCGCAGAAATACCCCGCGGAGTCGTACAGGCGCGCCTGTCCGTCCTTCGGCTGTCCCTGCTGCCCAAAAAGATCCGCATCCACAAGCGGGTTCCCGTTGTGCAAAAGCCGGTCCGTCTGCGCCAGGGTGTACAGGGCCGGCCTGTCGGCAAACACGGCGTCCACCGGCAGGACGCACTCCGAAATGCGGCCCGCCTGCGCAAGAGCGGCGATCTGGGAGATCGTCCGGCTCTCCTCGATGGAAAACCCGGCCGCCCGGGTGCGGACAAGGGACTCCATACATCCGCCGCAGCCCAAGGCTTCCCCGATGTCGCTGCACAGCGTCCGGATATACGTCCCCTTGGAGCAGGAAACCCGGATGGTCACGCGGGGCAGCCGCACCTGTTCCGCCTCAATGCCGTAGATCGTCACCCGGCGGGCTTTGCGCTCCACCGTCTTTCCCTCCCGGGCCAGCTCGTAAAGTTTTTTTCCGTTTATCTTCAGGGCGGAGTACATGGGCGGGACCTGGTCGTACTCCCCCAAAAAGGAATGCACCGCCTCCAGCACCCTGTCCTCTGGCGGGATCCTGTCACAGACAGAGAGCACCCGCCCCCCGGCGTCCTGCGTGTCGGTCGCGGTCCCCAGAAGCAGCACCGCGCGGTACTCCTTTCCCTCCTCCGTCAGCATGTCGCACAGCTTTGTGCCCGCGCCCAGACAAACAGGCAGCACGCCCTCCGCGTCCGGGTCGAGCGTGCCGGTGTGTCCGATCTTTTTCTGGTGCAGGATCCCGCGCAGCTTTGCCACCGCGTCGTGGGAGGTATAGCCCTTTTCTTTGTAGACATTGAGGATTCCGTGGATCATGCCTTCTCGTTCTCTTTCATCTGCTTTTCGATCTGCTCCGTCAGAGCGTTGACCACATCGTAGAAGGTGCCGTGCATGGTGCACCCCGCCGCACGCACATGGCCGCCGCCGCCGAAGAACGCCGCCACAGCGCTCACGTCCACATAGCACTTGGAGCGCAGGCTGGCCTTATAGGTGAGGGGCGCCAGCTCGTGCAGAAAGATGGCCGTCTCCACGCCCTTGGTCAGGCGCAGCTGGCTGACGATCCCGTCCAGGTCCACCGGCTTTACGCCGTAAAAATCCATATCCTTGCTGCGGATGCTGCTGACAATGCAGGTGCCGTCCATCACCAGAATGCTTTCCAGAAGCGCACGCCCCAGGATCTGGTTCTGCACATAGGTTTTCTCCGAAAACGTGGTGTCGGAGATATAGTTGCCGTCGATGCCCTTGCGCAGCAGGTTCGCCGCGATCTCCAGGGTTTCCGGCCTGGTGCAGGAATACTGGAAGATCCCCGTGTCGTGCACGATCCCCATGTAGAGCGCCTCCGCGGTCTGCTTTGTGATCTTTTCATCCTCCATCACGCCGTAGATCACCTCCGAGGTGGAGCTGCTGTCGGGAAAAATGTAGTTTTCCTGCGCAAACCCCGGATTGCTGATGTGGTGGTCGTAGCAGACGGTGCGGGACGCGCTGTCAAAATATTTCACCGCGTCGCCCAGCCTCGCCTTATCCGCGCAGTCCAGCGCGATGAACAGGTCGTAGCTGCGCTCCTCTTCGCAAAAATGGCGTATCTCGTCCGTCCCGCGCAGGATGTGAAAGCTGTCCGGGATCTCCTGCAGATAGACGTCCACGGCAAGGGACGGGAAATTGTCCTTCAGATAACCCCGCATCGCCATGCAGGAGCCCACGCAGTCGCCGTCCGGACGGACATGGCCCGCTATGCACACCGTTTTTGCACCGTTCAGTTCTTCACTGATCTTCTTCATTCTCGCTCTCATCCTCTTCCACATGATTTTCGTCGATCAGCCTGGACATCCGGATCGCATACTCGATGGACTGATCGGGTATAAACCGGATCTCCGGCGTATTGCGCAGGTTCAGGTTCTTTGCGAGCTGCCTGCGCACAAACCCAAGCGCCGACTGGAGCCCCTCCATGGTGCTCTTCTGCGCTTCTTCATCTCCCAGCACGCTGATATATACCTTGCAGGTCTTTAAGTCCGGCGCAACTTCCGCCCGGATCACCGAAGTGAGCGGGTGGATCCTGGGATCCTTGATCTCACTTCGTATGATGTTGGACAGCTCGCGCTGCACCTCGCTGTTGATCCGCGTATTTTTGATACTGTTTTTTCTCATTGACAGGTGCTCCTTATCTCGGCACTTCGACCATGATATAGGCCTCGATCTGGTCGAACTCCTTCACATCATTAAATTTCTCAAACACAAGGCCGCACTCATATCCTGCCCGAACTTCCTTCACATCATCCTTAAATCTCTTCAAAGATGCGAGAGCGCCCTCAAAGATCTGCTCGCCCTCGCGGCTGATGCGCACGGAGCAATTTCTCTGGAACACGCCGTCCAGCACATAGGAGCCCGCGATGGTGCCCACGCCGGAAGCCTTGAAGATCTGACGCACCTCCGCGTGGCCGATCACCTTCTCCTCGTAGATCGGATCCAGCATACCCTTCATGGCTGCCTCCACATCCGCGATGGCGTCGTAGATGACGCGGTAGAGGCGGACGTCCACATTCTCGCGCTCCGCTGTGGCTTTCGCCGTGGCGTCAGGCCGCACGTTGAAGCCGATGATGATGGCGTTGGATGCGGACGCCAGGCTGACGTCCGACTCGTTGATCGCGCCCACGCCGCCGTGGATGATCTTTACCGCCACCTCGTCGTTGGACAGCTTCAGAAGGCTCTGCTTCACCGCCTCCACGGAGCCCTGCACATCCGCTTTCACAATGATGTTCAGTTCTTTTACATTGCCCGCCTGGATCTGGCTGAACAGATCGTCCAGCGACATCCGGGACCTGGTCTCCTCCAGCAGTTTCTCCCTGCTCTGGCTGATGAAGGTCTCCGCAAAGCTCCTCGCGTCCTTATCGTTCTCGCAGGCCACAAACACTTCGCCCGCGTTTGGCACGTCGGAGAGACCCAGGATCTCCACCGGGGTGGACGGGCCCGCTTCCTTCACCCTTCTTCCCTTGTCGTCCATCATGGCGCGGACCTTGCCGAAGCACGCGCCCGCCGCAACGGCGTCGCCCACGCGCAGGATGCCTTTCTGCACCAGCACTGTGGCCACCGGACCTTTGCCCTTGTCCAGCTCCGCCTCGATGACGAGGCCTCTGGCCTTTCTGTCCGGGTTTGCCTTCAATTCCAGCACCTCCGCCGTCAGAAGGATCATCTCCAGCAGGGTGTCCAGTCCCTCGTGGGTGTGCGCGGACACCGGCACAAACACCGTGCTTCCGCCCCAGTCCTCCGGGATGAGCCCGTACTCGGAGAGCTCCTGCTTCACGCGGTCGATATTGGCGCTGGGCTTATCGATCTTGTTGATGGCCACGATGATCTCGGTCCCCGCCGCCTTGGCGTGGCTGATGGCCTCCACCGTCTGGGGCATCACGCCGTCGTCCGCCGCCACCACCAGGATGGCGATATCGGTAGCGTTGGCGCCGCGCATGCGCATGGCCGTGAACGCCTCATGGCCCGGCGTATCTAAAAACGTGATTCTCTGCCCGTTCACCGACACGGTGTAGGCGCCGATGTGCTGGGTGATGCCGCCGGCCTCCTTGGCGATGACATGCGTGTTTCGGATAGCGTCCAGAAGGGACGTCTTGCCGTGGTCCACGTGTCCCATGACGCAGACCACAGGCGGCCTTGCCACCAGGGTCTCCTCCGCGTCCTCTTCCTCCTTGAGCAGCTCGCCGATCACGTCCACTTTCTCCTCGTGCTCCGCGATGCAGTTGTACTCCAGGGCGATCTCCTCCGCCAGGTCGTACTCGATCTCGTGGTTCACCGTAACCATGGTGCCCTGCAGGAACAGCTTTTTCACGATGGCCGCCGCCTGCACCTTCAGGATATCCGCCAGTTCGCGCACCGTCATGCGGTCCGGAAGGATAACGGTCCTTACCTCGTCTTCCTTCTTCTCTGCGGGGGGCGGGGTTACCGGTTTGATAAATCTGCCGGCCGTCTTCTGATTCTTGCCGGAAGCGCTGTTCTTCTGGCTGCCCCTTCCCTGGGGTTTCTCCTGCCGGTCAAAGCGGTCGCGCCTGCTGTATTTATCTTTATCCTTTTCTTTCTCTTTATCCGTGCGGATGCGGGATTCCTTGGTGACGGGCTTGCTGCCGAGATCCGGCTGCGGGATAGAGAGATTCTTTCCTCCCCGGTTCTGCCCGCGGCTGTCGCGGTCTCCGAAATTCCTGCCGCCGCGCCCGTCGCGGTCTCCAAAGCTCCTGCCCTGGCCGCCGTCACGGCTGTCGCGGCCTCCGAAGCCTCTGCCGCCGCGCCCGTCGCGGTCTCCAAAGCTCCTGCCCTGGCCGCCGTCACGATTGTCGCGGCCTCCAAAGCCTCTGCCGCCGCGCCCGTCGCGGTTATCGCGGTCTCCAAAGCCCCTGCCCTGGCCGCCGTCACGGCTGTCGCGGCTGCCAAAGCCCTGCTGGCGCCCGTCGCGCTGCTGGGCGGGTCTTCCCGCCGGGCGGGTTCCCTCTGCGCCCTGACGCGCCGCCGGCTGTGCAGACTCCGCTCTGGTCCCGGCGGGCGTCCTGGATGCGCTCTCCGCCTGGGGTTTCGCCGCAGCCGGACGCTGATCCGTGCCCGCCGCCTGTACCGGTGCAGTCTGCGCCGCACCCTCCGCCGGACGTGCCGCTTCTTCCGCCGGTTTTGTCACGGGGCGCGCAGTTCCTTCCGCGGACTTTGCCGCCGGGCGCACCGCCCCATCTGCCGGTCTTGCCGCCGGACGCGCAGCTCCCTCCGCAGGCCTTGCCGCCGGGCGGGCCGTGCCATCCGCAGGTCTTGCCGCCGGACGTGCCGTGCCATCCGCAGGTCTTGCCCCCGGACGTGCCGTGCCATCCGCAGATCTTGCCGCCGGACGTGCCATGCCATCCGCAGGTCTTGCCCCCGGACGTGCCGTGCCATCCGCGGGTCTTGCCCCCGGGCGCACTCCCGGGCGCGCCTGCGCTTCTCCGGGTCTTCCCGCCGGGCGGGCGGGACGGTCATCCACCGTTCTCATTCCTGCCGGTTTCTGAATGCCTGTGCGGCTGTTCTGGGAACGGAAGATCCTGGTAATATTTTTCTTTTTCGGCGGCTGCGCCGGACGTGCCGCGCCTTCCGGGCGTTCCCCCTCGGGCTTTGCCCCTTCCGGGGCCTGGGTCTGCGGCGCAGGCTCTCTCTTTACGGGAGCCGGTCTGCTTCCCACACCCTTTTTCACCAGCTCCACCTGGTCCTCCTCCAGCATGCTCATGTGGCTCTTGATCTCCATCCCTTTTCCCGTCAGAAAATCTATGATCTCTTTGTTGGCTCTTCCCAACTCTTTCGCTAATTCATGCACTCTCATTTTCGACATACTCACTACCTCCGTTAGTCTCTGTTAGCTAGTTCCTTCATTATGGCATCGGAAAGACCTGCGTCCGTCACTGCCAGGGAAGCGCGGAACTCTTTTCCCATTGCAGCGCCCAGTTCCTCTTTCGTCCCATAGAAATAAATCGGCACTTCATAGTACGCACACATATTTTGAAACTTTTTTCTGGTATTGCCGGAAGCCTCTGCCGACACGATCACCAGGCAGGCAGTTCCTGTCTTTACCGCCTTCTCCACGGCAAACTCTCCGCTTGCCACCCTGCCCGCCTTCGTGGACAGCCCAACGAGAGATAGTACCTTATCTTGTCTCAATACTTTCTATCTCCTTTTTCAAACTCTCATACACTGCGGGGGAGATGCTCATCTTAAACGAGCGCTCCAGCCCTTTACTCTTCACTGCCTTCTCAAAACATTCCATCGAAAAGCACAGGTACGCGCCTCTTCCGTTTTTTCTTCCTGTGGTATCTATCACAAGCTCATCTTCCGGAGTGTGCAGGATCCTCAGCATTTCCCGCTTGTTTTTCATCTCCTGACACCCGATGCACTTGCGCAGGGGAACTTTTTTCGTCTGACCCATTCTTTTTTGTCTCCCGCTCCTACTCTTCGACTACCGGAGGCTCCTCAGCGGTCTGTTCGCCTTCCTCGCCGTAGGGATCCTCCCCGGCATAGCCGTCGCCGCCGTCCTCGGCGTAATCGCCTTCCTCGCCGTACTCGCTGTATGTTCCTTCCTCGCTGTACTCGTCGTAGTATTCGTCTCCGTACTCTTCCTCGTAATACTCGTCCTCGTCGTAAGCGTCAAAGTCGCCCGCCTCGATGGCCTGGGTCTCACTCTTGATGTCGATCTTAAACCCGGTCAGCCTTGCTGCCAGCCTGGCGTTCTGGCCCTCCTTGCCGATGGCCAGGGAGAGCTGATAGTCCGGAACCACTACCTGCGCGGTCTTCTCGTCGTTGTCCGCCGCCACGTAGATGACCTTCGCCGGGCTTAAGGCGTTCTCGATCAGAAGCGCCGGGTTCTCATCCCAGTTGATGATGTCGATCTTCTCGCCCCGCAGTTCATCCACGATGGCGTTGACGCGGGAACCGTTCACGCCCACGCAGGCGCCCACCGGATCCACGTCCGGATCGTTGGACCACACCGCCATCTTGGTGCGGTTGCCGGCCTCCCTGGCGATGCATTTGATCTCCACGGTGCCGTCCCGCACCTCCGTGACTTCATTTTCAAACAGGCGCTTCACAAGTTCCGGATGCGTCCTGGAGACCAGCACCTTCGGCCCCTTCGGCGTGTCCTTTACCTCAAGCACATATACCTTTACGCGCTCCGTGGGGCGGAAGGTCTCGCCCTTCACCATCTCGTTCTCGTTCAGGATGGCGTCCACCTTGCCCAGGTTGATGCTCACGTTGCGGCCCAAGTAGCGCTGCACGATGCCGGTGACCACCTCGCGCTCCTTGCTGTAATATTCGTTGTAGAGCACCTTGCGCTCCTCCTCGCGTATCTTCTGGAGGATGACATTCTTGGCGTTCTGGGTGGCGATGCGCCCAAATTCTTTGGACTTGATCTCGATCTGCACGGTGTCGCCCAGCTCATAGCGCGGATCTTTCATCTTCGCATCCGCAAGGCTGATCTCCATCACCGGATCCTCCACGTCCTCCACCACCGTCTTTTCGGCGTGCACAGAGAACTCGCAGGTTTCCGGATCGATGTCCACTTTCACGTTGTCCGCCTTACCGAAATGGTTTTTGCACGCCTGGAGCAGGGACTGCTCGATCGCCTCCAGAAGAACCTCTTTGCTGATGTTCTTCTCTTTTTCCAGAATGTTCAGTGCCTCCATTAATTCGTTATTCATCTTTTTCCTTTCCTCCTTAAAAATCAAATGCCAGTCTGATCAGGGCGATGTCGGCCCTCGCGATCTGCATTTCTTTTTCATCATCCAGCTCTATGGTGACGGAGCTCTCATCAAAGCCGCGCAGGATCCCCGCAAAATCTTTCCGCCGCTCTATGGGCCGGAAGGTGTGGATCTCCACTTCCTCGCCGATGCTGCGCGCAAAATCTTTGTCCTTCTTCAGAGGTCTTCCGAGTCCCGGGGAACTCACCTCGAAGATGTAGGACTCCTCCACGAAATCCTGTTCGTCCAGAATGTCGCTGGCGGCCCGGCTCACCAGCTCGCAGTCGTCCACCGTTATGCCGCCCGGCTTGTCGATGTAGGCGCGCAGGTACCAGTTCCCGCCTTCCTTCACATATTCCACATCCACCAGCTCAAAGCCGTTCGCATCCACGATGGGCTGCAGGATGGCCTCCGTCTTTCGCTCATACTCTTCCCTTTTTGCCATACATTTCTCTCCTACTGTAAAAGAATGAGTGGACATCAGCCCACTCATACTCTAGTAACATATTCATCATCGTATTGATTATAGCACTCTTATAAAGAAAAACAAGCCCTTTTTTACATTTTTTGCCGTATTTTTCCTTATTTCAGCGTATCGTCAGCGTATCTTCGTGCCCTTTGTGTCCCTGCTGCCGATCTTCAGGCGGTCCAGATGCACTTCCTTTTCATTGACGATGGCCACCTTGTCGCGCTCCGCATCCGGATAGTACATGGCCTCCACCCGGTCGCCCTCGTTTAAGCGGATGCCGCGCACGCCCACGGCCCCCTTCTTTTTGAGGGGGATGTCCCCGATGGGGATGCGCAGGCACATGCCTCCGGCCGTCCGGAAGACCGCCGTCTGGGCCTCGCCCATGCACTGCACCGACAAAAGTTTGTCGCCGTCCTGCAGCCTGGTGGCCGCGGTGGTGCGCTTGGCCACGTCAAACTCGCTGCCCTCCACCTGCTTGACCATGCCCATGGCCGTGCCGAAGATCAGCAGGGACATGCGCAGTTTCTGCAGGCTTTCCGCCGCCACCACCGTCTCCTGGGCGCTGCTGTAATTGCACAGGTTGTCGATGGGCTTTCCCTTGTCGCGGAATTTTCCGAAGGGCACATCCATCACTTTGATGAGGTGCTGGCTCCCGGTGTCGGTGAACACACAGATCTTGTCCGTGTTCATGCAGGAGATCACATAGCGGCTCTCCGCGTCCGCCGTCTCCCTGTTGCGCTCGTAGGTGGGAGTGTCCACCGTCCTGGCGTAGCCGAAGCGGTCCATCAAAAAGACCACTTCCATCTCCTCCGCCTTCTTCTCCTCGTAGACGGCCTCCTCGCCGTTCTCCACCACGGTCCTTCTCGGGCGGCCGTACTCTTTTTTCAGCTTCTGCAGCTCCTGGATGATGAGCTTGGCCATAGAGTCGTAATTATTTAAGAGATCCTCATAGCGCGCGATGTTTTTTAAAGTGGCCTCATACTCTTTCTGCAGGGCCGCGATCTCCAGCCCGATGAGGCGGTAGAGCCGCATCTCCAGGATGGCGGTGGCCTGGGCTTCCGTAAAGTGAAGCTGTGCCGCCTCTTTTCTGGACGTGCGGGACTTGAATTTGATGCCCTCCGTCACGCCGTTTACCAGACAGTCCTTCGCCTGCTGCTGGCTGGTGCTCCCACGCAGGATCTCGATGATCAGGTCGATCACGTCGCAGGCCTTGATGAGCCCCTCCTGGATCTCCCGCTTATCCTGCTCCTTTTTCAGCAAAGTCTGATATTTCCGGGTGTTCACCTCAAACTGGAAATCAATGTGCTGCTCGATGATCTTTTTAAGCCCCATGGTCTCCGGACGGCCGTCGCAGACCGCCAGCATATTCACGCCGAAGGTGTCCTCCAGGCGGGTCTTTTTGTAGAGCATGTTGATGAGGTTTTCGGTGTCCGCACCCTTGCGCAGCTCCAGCACGATGCGGATGCCGTCCTTGGAGGACTGGTTGGAGATATCCACGATGTCCGTGGTCTTTTTCGTCTCCACCAGGGCGGCCACATCGTTTAAAAATTTTCCGATGTTGGCGCCGATCATGGTGTAGGGGATCTCGCTGATGACCAGGTTTTCCTTTCCGCCCTTCGTCTGCTCCACAGACACTTTGCCGCGCAGGCGGATCCTGCCCGTGCCCGTCTCGTAGATCTCGGCCAGCTCGTCCTTGTTGATGACGATGCCGCCCGTGGGGAAATCCGGCCCCTGAATGTATTTCATCAGCTCCGCCGTGGTAATGTCGCTGTTTTTGATGGCCGCCACCGTGGCGTCTATGACCTCGCCCAGATTGTGGGGCGGGATGCTGGTGACCATGCCCACCGCGATGCCGTCCGCGCCGTTGACCAGAAGGTTCGGCAGGCGCACCGGCAGCACCTCCGGCTCTTTTTCCGTCTCGTCAAAGTTCGGCCCGAAATTGACCACGTCTTTGTCCAGATCCGCCAGGAAGGCCTCCTGCGTGATCTTCTGCAGCCGCGCCTCGGTGTAGCGCATGGCCGCGGCCCCGTCCCCCTCGATGGAGCCGAAATTGCCGTGGCCGTCCACCAGGGGCAGGCCCTTTTTAAAATCCTGCGCCATCACGACCAGCGCCTCGTAGATGGAGCTGTCGCCGTGGGGGTGGTATTTGCCCATGGTGTCGCCCACGATACGGGCGCACTTGCGGTACGGCCTGTCGAAGCGGATGCCCAGCTCGTACATGTCGTAGAGGGTGCGCCTCTGCACGGGCTTCAGCCCGTCGCGCACGTCGGGGAGGGCGCGGGAGATGATGACGCTCATGGCATAGTCGATAAATGATTTCTGCATGATCTCCGAGTACTCGGTCCGGATAATCTGCGGTTCGGTCTTCTGCATAAATGACTCCTTTTCACGCTGCGCGGATCCTGGCCGCACAGTTCATTTAGATATCAAGCTCCGCGTCCTGGGCATGCTCGTAGATGAAGGCCTTGCGCGGCGGCACGTCCGTGCCCATCAGCAGCTCCGTCACGCTGGACGCCATGCGCGCGTCCTCGATCTCCACCTGCTTCAGCATGCGGGTCTCGGGATTAAGGGTGGTCTCCCAGAGCTGCTGGGCGTCCATCTCGCCCAGGCCCTTGTAGCGCTGCAGGGTAAAGTTTTTGTGCGTCTTCCGGTACTTCTCCAGCGCCTTGTCGTCGTAGAGGTATTCTTCCTCCCCCCGCGCCGGCATGGCCTTGTACAGGGGCGGCATGGCGATGTACACATGTCCCTCGTAGATCAGCTCCGGCATGAAGCGGTAGAACAGCGTGAGGAGCAGCGTGCTGATGTGCGCGCCGTCCACGTCCGCATCCGCCATGATGATGATCTTGTCGTAGCGCAACTTCGTGATGTCGAAGTCGTTGCCGTAGCCCTCCGAAAAGCCGCAGCCGAAAGCGTTGATCATGGTCTTGATCTCGGCGTTGGCCAGCACCTTATCGATGCTCGCCTTCTCCACGTTCAGGATCTTGCCCCGGATGGGCATGATGGCCTGATAGCTGCGGTCCCGGGCCATCTTGGCCGAGCCCCCCGCGGAGTCGCCCTCCACGATAAAGATCTCGCAGTTTTCCGCCTTCCTGCTCTCGCAGTTGGCCAGCTTTCCGTTGGAATCAAAGGAGTATTTCTGTTTTGTGAGCAGATTGGTCTTTGCCTTCTCCTCGGTCTTTCGTATCTTTGCCGCCCGCTCCGCGCAGGACAGCACTTTTTTCAGGATCTCCAGGTTGCGGTCGAAATAGAGGACGGCCTCGTCGCCGCACACCTTGGCCACCGCCTTTGCGGCGTCCTGGTTGTCCAGCTTGGTCTTGGTCTGGCCCTCGAACCTGGGCGCGGGATGCTTGATGGACACCACCGCCGTCATGCCGTTGCGGATGTCCGCGCCGGTAAAATTGGCGTCCTTCTCCTTCAAAATGCCCAGCTCCCGGGCGTAGGTGTTCATGATCGCGGTAAAGGCCGTCTTGAACCCGGTCAGGTGCGTGCCGCCCTCCGCGTTGTAGATATTGTTGCAGAAGCCCAGCACGTTCTCGTGGAACTCGTTCACATACTGGAACGCGCACTCCACCGTGATGCCCTCGCACTCGCCCTTCAGGTACACGGGGGGATCCTGCACGGTCTCCTTGTTCCGGTTCAGATCCTTCACAAATCCCACGATGCCGTCCGGCTCGCAGAACTCCAAATGCTCCGTCTGGTCGCCGCGCCTGTCCTCAAACACAATGGTCAGGGCGGGGTTCAGGTACGCCGTCTCGTGCAGACGGCTCTTGATCTCCTCCGAGGCGAAGCGGGTCTTTTCAAAGATCTCCGGGTCCGGCAGGAAGTTGACGCATGTGCCGGTGCCCTTCGCCTTTCCCACCACGGGCAGCAGGCCGTTTACCAGCTCCACCACCGGGACGCCGCGCTCGAAGCGGTCGTGGTGCACGCTGCCCCCCAGGCTGATCTTCACGTCCAGGTAGGTGGAAAGCGCGTTGACCACCGACGAGCCCACACCGTGCAGGCCGCCGCTGGTCTTGTAGCTCTCGTTGTCGAATTTTCCCCCCGCGTGCAGCGTGGTAAAGACGAGGCGCTCCGCCGGCATGCCCTTCTCGTGCATGTCCACCGGGATGCCCCGCCCGTTGTCGTTTACGGTTGCGGAACCGTCTTTTTCCAAAAATACTTCGATGCGGTCGCAGAAGCCCGCCAGGTGTTCGTCCACCGCGTTGTCCACGATCTCATATACCAGGTGGTTCAGACCTTTTCTTGAAACGCTGCCGATATACATGCCCGGCCGCTTGCGGACCGCCTCCAGGCCCTCCAGCACCGATATGCTCGCCGCGTCGTAGCTCGTCTTTTTTGCCATACTCACGTTCCTCTTCACAATATCTGGGTTTTTCCACCTGGTATTATAACAACATCTTGCCAAAAAATGCAAGCAAAATGTCCCGCAGGCGCAAAATACAGACCGCTGAGAGGAGCCCGCAGGCCATGGTGCGGGCAAAAGCGCCCATATAAGGCTGGATGGGCTTTTGTTTTTCCGCGAGGAACAAAAGGAGCCAGGCTTCCCGCTCCCGGCCGAGAAGCTCCTTCCAGAAGGCGAAGTCGGACCACCTGGTGGGGAGCATATCCGGGCTTACGCGAATCTGCCCGAGGGCCCAGGCGAAAAAGAGCGCGAACAGAACCGCGCAGCCGGCGAGAAAAAAGGCGCGGCCCTCTTTTTCTTTTTTCGCCGCGCGCACGCAGCCCCCGATCAGCAAAAAGGCCGCCAGCGCCGGCACCAGGATGCAGAGAACATCCGCCGCAAAGGAGAGGCGGTCCATCCCGACCGTCCGGCCCTGGATTCCGTGCCGCAGGACAAAGCTCTGCCGGAAGGACTCCGGCGAGCTTCCCTCCGGCAGTTCCGCGAAGACGGCGGTAAATTTTTCCTCCGCCGTCCCCTCCTGCGCCCCGGCCTGCACGAGCACGGTGTCCTCCGCGCGGTACAAAAGCCCCCGCACAATCTTTTCTTCCCCGTCCACCGTGATCTTCTGCCCGGCCGCGTTCGCATTTCCAAACAGCGCCTGTGCCGTCTTTGCGCCGATCAGGCAGCCCTCCCGGTCCTGCTCATCCAGGCGCGCGCTGCCCGCAAGCACCAGGTCCGAGCCGCCGCACACCTCCACGACGGACACCGTGCACGTTCTCTGCAGGTCGGGATTTTCCGCCTGCCCCTCGTTTTTCTGCCGCCACGCCGCGAAGCGCACCGGGTCTTCCCCCTCTTCCTCCAGCTCCCGCATAGCCTGCGCCTGGCGGACAGACAGGGGTGCCTGCTCCAGAAGGATCATGGTCTTCTGCCTGCACTCGTCCAGCGCGCCCGCGCCGCATCTCATCTGAAAATAGCATACGCAAAGGAGAGACAGCCAGACCAGCGCGCCCGCGATCCGCACCGCTTTTTTCCCCGCTTTCATTTAATCCACCACCCGCACACGGCTCCCCTGGCCGATCATCTTATCTGACGACACGATCACCTGCTGGTCGCTGCCGACGCTCCCGCTCTGCAGGGCCGCGTCCGTCTCGTTTTTCTCCAGGACCGTCACGTCCAGCCGCTGCGCCGTCAGCTCCTCGCCCAGCACGGTTTCGGTCCGCGACAGGATATACACAAAATAGCTTCCGTTCTCCTCCATGAGCGCCTGCAGGGGCACGCAGCAGTCGTAGGCCTCCGAGCTACGCACCGACTCCATGGTGGCGAATGTCCCCGCCTCCAGGGAATCCGCCGGGAGCTGCACCGTCACTTCCAGAACGTCGTCGTCCTCCCCTGCAGCCCGCACCCGGTCCACCGCGAGATTTTTGATCTCCTTCTTCTGGTTCGTCTTCACGGTCACCGCGTCTCCCCTGGCAATGTAGGCTTCCTGGCTTTTGGGGACCTGCACCGTCAGCCTGCTGCCGGACGCCCGGTCGGCAAGGAGGATGGCCGTCCCGTCCGGCGTGCGGTCCCCCGTGGTCAGATTGATCTGCGCAACCGTGCCGTCCACGGGCGAGAGCACCTTTCCCTGATCCTCCAAAAGCCTGTTCAGCTTCTCCAGCTGCAGCTCTCTTTGTTCTTTTTCAATGGCCTCGATCTGCGCCGTGCTGTCCGTCCCCTGCGGGGCGGAGGCGTCCTCCACGGCCCGGCCCGCGGCCCGCAGACCGTCGCCCGCAGCCGCCACCGCGTCGCTGTACGCCTCCTGTTTTGCCTGGATCTCCTCCAGGATCTGTGCGCGCATCTCCTCCTTTCCCGCCTGTGTGCCGGAGGCCTTTTCCTGCAGATATGCCTGCAGCGCCGCTTCCGCGTCCGAGAGCTCCTGTTCCTTCTGGCGGATCTGGTTTTCCGCCTCAGAAAGCAGGGGCTGGTTTTCCTGCCGGATCCGCAGCTCCAAAAGCCAGGGATCCTGCGCCTGCTGCGGGGCGTCCTCCCCGCCCACCAGAATCTCGTCCTCGTCCCCGGGCGCAGGCTGTGTCTCCGTCTGCGCCTCCGTTCCCGGCTGTTCCGCCTGCTGCATCGCCTGCGCGTCCTGCGTCTGCTGCGTCGCCTGCGCCTCCTGTGCCGGCTGCGTCTGCCGGTCCGCCTGCACAGCGGATGCGGTTTCCGGTGTGGGAGTTTCCTGGATGGAACCCGCCCCTGTGCCGGCGGACGCCGGATCTGAAGCCGGTGCAGAGTCTGCCGCGGCATTCAGCGCAGGACCTGTTGTGACAATCGGCTCCGCATCCGCCGTGACAATCGGCACCGCGTCCATTGCGGTATTGACTGCGGCGTCCGGCGTCTGTGCGGCGGTGTGCGTCTCGCGGCCGTTCGCCTCCAGGGCCGAAATGTTCTGCTCCGGCGCGCCCCCGCCAGCCTGGGCGAGCGCCCGGCGCACCAGCTCGTCGATCTCCTGCTCCAGTTCTTCCTTGTAGTCCACCGCCAGCTCGTACTCCACCTTTTTCTGCTCACAGGCCTGTGCAAGCACGGCCTGCACCGCGTCCTCCCCCTGCTCGTCCCCGCCGCCGTCCAGGGCCTGCAGCTTCGCCTGGGCCGCGCTCAATTCCCGGGCCGCCCTGGCCACCGCCGTGTTCCCCTTCCCCGCGGCCACACTGTAATCCTCCTGCGCGCGGCTTCTGCTGCGGGCGTCCCTGTCGGCCTGCGCCTCGAGGCTGCTCTGCCTGTCCTGCGCCTGCAGATCCGCGATCGCCATCTCCTGCTGCTTTTCCAGGATCTGCTCCTGCAGGCTCCCGGTGTCTATCTCAAACAGCAGATCCCCTTTTGCCACCTGCTGCCCCTCTTCCACAAAAATGGCCCGCACCACCTGGTTGGGAAGCGTGGAGACGGCCTGCTCCCGGTTTTGGACCACCGTGCCGCTGCCGGACACCTTATGGGTAATCTTTTTGCGGGACGCGGCCTGCACCGTCACTCTCGCCACCGAAAAGCTGTCCGCCGCGCGGGACAGACAGGTAAACAGCAGCATCAGGGCTAAAAACCCCGCAAACGCGCTCAGAATTTTCCGTTTCATATAGAATCCTCCTCCCCTGCACAGAGCACGCCTACTCTTTCACGGCTGCCGCGGCGATGCCCTGTTCCAGATAATCCTGCCCCAGCAGGAACACAAAAACCGCCGGGAGCAGTGCGGCCGCCGATGACGCGAAGGCCGTCCCCGCCCGCTCAAGCCCGATGTTCGGCAGGTAGAGCGACAGGGGCCACAAAGTTTTGTCCTTCAAAAAAGTGAGCGGCTGCTCGATCAGGTTCCAGTACTCTAAAAAGCCCAGCACCATCGCCGACACGATGCCGCCCGCGCCCAGGGGCACCCCGATATATCCAAAGATCTGCAGGGCGTTCGCCCCGTCCAGCCTGGCGGACTCTATGACCGCCTCCGGAATGCCGCCGAAAAACCGGTACATGATAAACACCGGGAACGTGGAGAAAGCCGCCGGCAGGATGATCCCCAGATGGCTGTCCAGAATATGCAGCCGATCCAGCACCAGGTAGTCCGAGAGCATCCGCACCTGAAAAGGCATCATCATGAGAATGATATACAGGGTGTAGAGCAGCTTCCTTCCCCTAAAGCGGTACCGCGCAAGCCCCCAGGCTGCCGGGACGCCCACCAGGAGCTGCCCCGCCAGAATGCCCGCCGTCATCCGGACCGAATTCCAGAACATCACAAAAAACTCCGGGGAGTCCAGAAGCAGCTCCACCACATTCTGCAGCGTGGGGAACCGCGGGACGAGCCGCCAGGACACATAGCCCTCTGTTCCCTGCAGCACCGGGCCCAGGCACTCCTTCAGCTCCCCTTTGTCCATCAGCATCCCCGTGCACAGAAACAGAATGGGGAAGCAGCACAGAAGCGCCAGCGCTCCTAAAGGGATCAGCAGAATTTTCTTTTTCACACGCTCACTCCCTCTCCCAGGCCCGCTGCAGAACCAGCACCAGCGCCAGGATGACCGCCGCCGTCACTACGGCCGCCGCCGCCATTTTATCCAGAGCCAGATCCCGGAACCAGTTGTTGAACAGGTGCTGCAGCAGATAAATGCTCTCGTGGGGATAGTCCCCGGCCACCAGATAGGCCTCCCGGAACGCTTTGAACGAGTTCAGGAACGAGAGGACGGCGATGGTGTACAGAGAGGGCAGCAGATTCGGCATGGTAATGCTCGCAAAAATGCGCCACTCCCCCGCCCCGTCCACCCGCGCCGCCTCATAGATTTCCGGGGAGATCCCGGCCAGGCCAGCCAGCCACAGGATCACGTCGTAGCCCAGATTTTTCCACAGATAGCTGAACACCAGCACAAAAAACGCGCCGTCCGTGTTCATCCAGTCCGTGGGGGCCTTTCCGGCCCAGGCCAGCAGCCCGTTCAGGATCCCTCCCCGCAAAAACACCAGTTTCCATAAGAGCACCACCGACGCCACGGGAATCGCCATGGGAACCAGGTAGGCGCTCTTTAACACCTTTCCCGCCTTCGGAAGCCTCTGCAGGCACACCGCCGCCGCAAGTGAGAGAAGAAGCAGCAGCGGAATGCACACCGCCGTGAAGCGCAGGGTGTTCCACGCCGCCCGCAGAAAGGCGCTGTTCGAAAAGACCGTGCGGTAATTCGCAAGCCCCACAAACGCGCCCAGCACGGAGGTAAAGGAGCGCCGCACCACATCCGCGAACGGCAGCAGGATAAACACCACAACGCCGGCCAGGCTGGGAAGGAGAAACAAAAATCCCGTCATCTTTCCAGATCACTCCTGCAGATACAGACTCATCTTCTGGCTGACGGCGGTCACCGCCTCCTCCAAGCTGATCCTGCCCGCCAGGCACTGGGCCGTCTGGGAGACCACCAGCTCCTCGATCACCGCGTCCGTCAAAGACGGGGTGTCCAGGGTTTCCACGATCTTGCGCAGCTTCTCTTTCTCCTCGTCCGCAAGGCCCGTCACCTCATAGACGTAATCTACGATATTGCCGTCCTCGTCCTCGTAGGAAAAAGCCGTACTGGCCAGCGATTCCGTCTCCTTAACGCCGATCTGTGCCTCAAAGGCCGCCCGGTTTACCGGGAAACCGCCTTCCTGATAACCCGCCTGCGCGTCCCTGGAGAACAGGAACCGCACAAATTCTTTGGCGTCCTGTGCCTTCTCACTCTGGCTGCTGATCCCCACCACCGTGTTCGGCACAAACACGCTGGCTCCGCTCGCCCGGAACGGGATATAGCTCAAGCTGTTGTCTAGCTTTGCCCCGGAGAGAAAATTCTCCAGGTTAAACGCGCCGTCGATATTCGCCTGCCCCAGTTTTACCAGTTTCTGCAAAAATTCCGGCATGCCGAGCACCGTGGTAAAATCGTAGCCCGCTTCTTCCTCCCGGGCCTCCGTGGAATAGACATGACCCGCCTGCACGTCCGTGTAGTGGTTCAGATCCAGCAGGCGCTTCATCTGCTCGATGAAATTGCGCACCGCGTCCGCCTGAAACGCCCCGTCCGCGTCCACCAGCCCGTTGGAATACGCCTCATAGAAAGCGCGCACGGTCCAGTAGAGCGAGCTGATCTCCAGGATCTGCGGGACGTCCCCGTCCTCCTCGCGCAGTCTCTGCGCCTCATCCGCCAGGGAGGCGAGATCCGTGATCCTGCTTAACGTGTCCGCATTTCCCGCGAGGACCGGTATCCGAAAGCGGCTCGGCACCGCATAGAGCTTCCCGTCTGTCTCAAACGCGTTTGTGATATTCTCCCAGAGGCCGTCCGTCTCTTTTACTGTCTGCAGCACGTCGCTGATGTCCAGCAGGATGCCCCGCCGGATGTAGGATTCCGCCGGCATGCCGTCCAGGATCAGGATGTCCGGTCCGCTGCCGGCCATGATCTCTGTGTTCAAGGTGCGCAGGGCGTCGGACGCCGTCACCGCGTCGGAGCCCGTCATGCCCACCTCATAGCTGACGTAATAGTCCGGGTTGCGCGCCTGGAATACGGAAATGGCCTGCTGTATCTGCCGGTTCTCCGTCAGGGAATACACTTTCAGCTCCGTATCCGGCACCGTGGGCGCGGAGGCGTCGTACGTGTAGTGCAGGATCTGGATCTGTCCTTCGTCCCTCACGGCGATCAGGAAGGAACCGTCCTTTAGGGCCAGCATCGCGATCAGCTGCACGCTCGGCTTCGCCAGGGAATTTAGGGTTCCGTCCGCCACCTGCTCCACCACGCTCCCGCCCAGGACAAAGCGGTAGATGCCGTCCTTTGTGGCGTAAAAGACTTCCCCCTCCTGCTGTCCGCTGCACAGGACGGTGGGAAACGTGTCGCTGCTCATGAGCTCCAGGTTGGATGAATCCGACTCCAGCTCCCCTGTCAGCACCGAGCTTGCGGGATCCGCCTCCCCGGTAGCGCAGTCAATGGCCATGACATTGTCCGATCCGAAGGCGTATAAAATCTCCCCCGCATTTTCAAAATAGCCCACATACGCGCCCTCCTCGTTATAGGTCTGGAGCAGCTCCCCGGTGGAATCGTCCATCCGGTAGATGGCGTCCCCGCCCAGAACCTGCACCAGGATCTCCCCGGGCTGCACGTAAGCAATCCTATACAGATAGCCGTCCGACCCGCCGTCCGCGTCGGGCAGCGCCAGATCCACCTGCTGCCAGGTGCCGTCCGCCGTTATTTTCCCGTACACATACTGCGAGGATCCGTCCCCGGCGGCGCTCATACTTGCAAGAGGATGCATGCACAGAAACACCGCCCCGTCAGGGGACAGCGCCCCGCTTATGCAGTATGGGCTCTCCACGCCCGACAGCTCCGCGGCGGTATAGGTTTTCTCCCAGGTTGTTCCGCCGTCATGGGAATCCCAGACCGCGGCCCCCTCGTCCATATCCGCCATACCCAGAACGCGCAGCGTGCCGTCTTCCAGACTGCCCAGGGCCGAGAGCGCCGCCAGCCCCTCGATGCCGGGGAGCGCCTGCTCCGTGTACCGTCCCATGGCCGCCCCGCTCTGTGCCGATGTGGTGTCCGCACTCTCATTGTCCTGCACAGAGGCCGGCGGCCCGGCGTACTCCAGGCCGTCCTTTGCCGGATCGTAGTCCGGGTCGTAGGACGGATCGTCCCACGGGTTATACTCCGTTGTGTCCGCCTGGTCCGGTTCCTGTGTCTGCGGGCTTTTTGCATTCGCCCCGCTCTGTTGGCTGTCCGCGTCCGCCCCGCTCTGTGAGCCGTTCGCGTCCCCCTCCTTCTGCGTGGTTTCCGCGCTTTCCCCGCTCTGTTGGCTGTCCGCGCTCTCCTGCGCCTTTGGCGGGCTGTCCGCATCCTTTTTCTGGCAGCCTCCAGCCGTTCCCAGAACCATGGCCGCCAGGATTACCGCAAGTTTTCCCCTTATTGATCGCTTCATCCGAAGATCCTCCTTTGCTTGTTTTGACACCAGATTAACAGGGCTTTCTCTAAAATGCCTCTAAAAAACAAAAAAATACGGTGCAGTATATCATAGGAAATCCGGCGAAATTTCCTGCAGCAAAAAAGAGCCGCCGAAAATACGGCAGCCCTGCAAAGCTCTTAAATAATATCTTGTTTCTGCTCTCTTCTGCTCTCTTTTGAAGGTTCACTCGTCTTTCAGGTACCACTCCAGCTCATTGGCCGGGATGACCTCGTACTGGTCCGCCCCCTCGCCCGTGCGCAGATACACGTTGCGGATGCCGGCCTGGATGATGGTCCGCGCGCACATAGGGCACGGCTTTGCCCGGTGCACGGAGCAGTCCTGCGGGTTGATGCCCGCCAGATAGAGATCCGCCCCCATCGTCTGCTCCCGGGAACAGTTGAGAAGCGCGTTGGCCTCCGCGTGGATGGCGCGGCAGATGCCGTAGCCCTCCCCCTGGTGCATTTTTTTGCGTATGCGCGGGCAATAGCCGATGTCGCAGCAGTTTTCAAACCCCCTGGGCGACCCGTTATAGCCTGTGGAGATGACGGCGTCGTCCTTTACGATCACCGCCCCGTATTTGCGCTTGATGCAGGTGCTTCGGTACGCAAAATTCTCCGCGCAGTTCAGATATGCGTCTATTTTTGAGATCCGCTTGTTCGGTTCCGGTCTTACCATGTGTACGCCCCCGTGCGCTTTCGCGCTCCTGTTTTTCGAGTTTCATTGTAACCCAGGATCCGGCGGCTGTCAATGTTTCCTATTATTCTGTCCGCACTTTAAATGTATTATTCCGTCCGTATTTAAATGTATTATTCTGTCCGCATCTTAAAACTTTAGAGAGAATTTAGAGAGTTTTGTGGTATACTGGTTTATATCTTTTTTAAGGAGGGCCCCATGCGGATCCTGATGATCGAGGACGACACAAAACTCTGCGCCTCTGTGGCGTATCAGCTTGAAAAAAACGGATTCTCCGTAGATGTCTGCCACGACGGCGAGGAGGGTCTTTTCTGGATGCGGGAAGGGACGTGCGACCTCGTCCTTCTGGACCGCATGCTTCCGGGGATGGACGGCATGAGCGTGCTTAAGGCAGCCCGGAGGGACGGCATCCGCACGCCGGTCATTCTGCTGACGGCTCTGGGGGAGCTGCACGACCGCGTGGAGGGCCTGAACCTGGGCGCGGACGACTACCTTGCAAAGCCCTTCGCGTTTGAGGAGCTTCTGGCGCGCATCCGCTCCGCCCTGAGGCGTCCGGCCGCCTGGGCCAGCGGGCAGGCCCTCGCCCTCGGCGACATTACCTTCGACAGCGCCCGGAAGGTGCTCTCCAGGGACGGCAGTTCCTGCGCCCTCTCCAGGCGCGAGGGGGATCTGCTGGAGCTGTTTCTTCGAAATGCCGGACAGACCATGCCCCGCTCTCTCATCCTCTCCCGGGTGTGGGGCCCGGAGGGCGACGTGGAGGAGGGGAACCTGGACAATTACATCCATTTTCTCCGCCGGCGCTTAAAGAGCGTGGGCAGCGCGCTCTCAATCCGGACCGTCCGCGGGGTGGGCTACTGTCTGGAGGTGCCGTATGCTGAATAAAGTGCGCGTCCGCCTCACTTTTTTCTGCGCCCTGGCGATGGGCGCGATCCTGCTGATCATGACCTGCATCTGCCTGGCCGTCTCGGAGCGCGGCATCCGAGAAAAGAGCTTCACGGATTTTCAGACCAACACCGCGAGCCTGCTCTCCTATATGAGAGACCAGACGGTGCTCTCGCACACCTGGATCTCCCAGATGGAGTACAATTATGACATCGTCCTGAACATCCTGGACGGCGAGACGCCGCTTTTGTACGACAGCCTTTCCCCGCACGGGGACCCGGAGCTCTTTGCGCTTGCCCGGGAAACCGCCCGGCGCGAATACCATCTGGACCCTGCCCGGTTCGATCCCCCGCAGGTGCTGATGCGGCAGGAAGTTTTCCCGCTTCCCAAGACCAAAAGCGGCGGCTATTACGCCGCGGTGGCGCTGCTTCCCAAAAACGGCGGGTATCTGAATGTTGCCGCGCTGCACTCCACGGCCCCGGTCCTCGCGCAGCTGACGCGCCAGCGCCTGCTCTTCGGCTGCGGCTCCCTTGCCGCCTGGCTGCTTTTGACGCTGCTGGCCTGGCTGTTTACCGGCAGGATGCTGCTTCCCATCGAGGAGAGCCGGAAGCAGCAGATCCGCTTTGTGGCCTCCGCCTCCCACGAGCTGCGCTCCCCTCTGACCGTCATGCTGGCCTCCCTCTCCGCCGCCAGGATCGCGGAGCCCGGGGAGCGCGACCGCTTTTTCGACGCCATCGAGTCCGAGGGGAAGCGCATGTCCCGCCTCATCCGCGATATGCTGACGCTGGCCAGCTCGGACAGCCGCAGCTGGAGCATGCACCCGGAGCGGGTGGAAGCGGACACCCTTCTGCTGGAAATCTACGAGATGTACGAACCCCAGGCGTCCAAACTGAACCTGCGGTTTGAAATCCGCCTGCCCGACGCCTCCGTGCCCGCCTGCCTTCTGGACCGGGAGCGCATCCGGCAGGCCCTCGGCGTCCTCATCGACAACGCGTTTGCCTACACGCCGCCAGGCGGTTTCGTGGCGCTGTCCCTCTCCGTCTCCGAAAAATATCTGGAGTACGCCGTGTCCGACAACGGCCCCGGCATCGACGACGCCCAGAAGCAGAAAATTTTTGAGCGCTTCTTCCGCGCGGACAACGCCCGCCGCGATAGAGAGCACTTCGGCCTGGGCCTGTGCATCGCCAGGGAGATCGTCCTGCTGCACAAAGGAAAGATCCGCGTGGAGGACACGCCGGGCGGAGGCGCAACCTTTCTCATCCGCCTCCCGCTTTTTGGCGGCGCATCCAAAAAAGCCTGAAGTTCTGCGTCAAAAACCAATTCCCGACCCGCTGTCTGCCGCGAAAAAAGAACCGTGGAAAAAAGAAACGAAATTTTTCAAAAAAATGCTTGCAATTTCCCTGGATGTAGGTTACAATAGTCATGGTTCGTTGGTCAAGCGGTTAAGACGCCGCCCTCTCACGGCGGAAACAGGGGTTCGATTCCCCTACGAACTGCTTTACAATTACCCGAAACCT
>CANRIR010000009.1 GCA_947630735.1 uncultured Marvinbryantia sp. | reverse complement strand
TATAAAAAAAGCAAGGAAAACCTTGCAAAATAAGGAAAAAATTTAATTAGAATCAGCTGACAAGTGGCAAACTCGGGCTGGAATATCCGGACGCCTTTTCCGGGGAGGAAGGGATGTGACGCGCGCGACGCGCCGGCCGGCAGGGCGGCATTTCCTGCCCGGCGCACCTCGGTGCGCGCCGGCATTTTTCTGCTTGACAGAACATGGATTTGTGTTAAACTTTATGGTAGGCAAAGGCGACGAAGGTGTAAGTAGTGCCTCATTTTCCGCCAGAGAGAGGGAACCGGCGGCTGAAAGTTCCCTTCGGTCCAGATGGCGGCACGAATTTCCCACCGGAGCTGCGCCACTGAAATCTTTCATCACATGCAGGGTCAGTAGGGGGCGACGGTCCGCGCACGTTACGCGCAGCGAGTGCCCGCTTCGGCGGGAATCAGGGTGGTACCACGGAAATATGCTCCGTCCCTATGGGGATGGGGTTTTTTTGTGTCACAGGCACATTTATTTTGTGAGGAGGAAACGATATGAAAGAAAAATTGCAGGCTATCCGCGAGGAGGCCATGAGGCAGATCCGGCAGTCGGACGCCTTGGAAAAGCTGAACGAGGTGCGCGTGGCGTTTCTCGGGAAGAAGGGAGAGCTGACGGCCGTGCTGAAGGGCATGAAGGACGTGGCACCCGAGGATCGCCCGGCGGTGGGCCAGATGGTGAACGACACCAGGGCCGCCATCGAGGAATTCCTGGACGAGACGAAGAAAAAGCTGGAGTCGGCGGCCCGCGACCTGCAGCTGAAAGCGGAGGTCATCGACGTGACGCTTCCGGCAAAGAAGAACAATGTGGGGCACCGCCATCCCAACACCATCGCCCTGGAGGAAGTGGAGCGCATCTTCATCGGCATGGGCTACGAGGTGATCGAGGGCCCGGAGGTGGAGTATGACCTGTACAACTTTGAAAAGCTGAACATTCCCGCCAACCATCCCGCAAAGGACGAGCAGGACACCTTCTATATCAATAAGGACATTGTGCTGCGCACCCAGACCTCCCCGGTGCAGGCGCGCACCATGGAAAAGGGAAAGCTGCCCATCCGCATGATCTCCCCGGGGCGCGTCTTCCGCTCGGACGAGGTGGACGCCACCCATTCGCCCTCCTTCCATCAGATCGAGGGCCTGGTGGTGGACAAAAACATCACGTTCGCGGATCTGAAGGGCACGCTGGAGGAGTTTGCCAGAGAACTGTTCGGGCCGGAGACGAAGACCAAGTTCCGCCCGCACCATTTCCCGTTCACAGAGCCCAGCGCCGAGGTGGACGTGAGCTGCTTCAAGTGCGGCGGCAAGGGCTGCCGTTTCTGCAAGGGCTCCGGCTGGATCGAGATCCTGGGCTGCGGCATGGTTCACCCGCACGTGCTTGAGATGTGCGGCATCGACCCGGAGGAGTACACGGGCTTCGCCTTCGGCGTGGGCCTGGAGCGCATCGCGCTTTTGAAGTACGAGATTGACGATATGCGTCTGCTGTATGAGAACGACATCCGTTTTCTCAGACAGTTCTAGGGCGGGGAAAGGAGAATAAGGATGAACACTTCATTATCATGGATCAAGGCATATGTCCCGGAGCTTTCGTGCACGGCGCAGGAATATACGGACGCGATGACGTTAAGCGGCACAAAGGTGGAGGGATTTGAAAAACTGGACAAAGACCTGGACAAGATCGTCATAGGGCAGATCCTGTCCATCGAGCGGCACCCGGACGCGGACAAGCTGATCGTGTGCCAGGTAAACGTGGGGACGGAGACGGTGCAGATCGTCACGGGAGCGCCCAACGTGAAAGTGGGGGACAAGATCCCCGTGGTGCTGGACGGCGGGCGCGTGGCCGGGAACCACGACGGCAAGATGACCGAGGGCGGCATCCTCATCAAGAAGGGCAAGCTGCGCGGTGTGGACTCTTGCGGCATGATGTGCTCCATCGAGGAGCTGGGTTCCTCCAAGGAGATGTTTCCGGAGGCGCCGGACTACGGCATCTACATTTTCCCGGAGGACGCCGTGGTGGGCGAGGACGCCATCCACGCCCTGGGTCTGGACGATGTGATCTTTGAGTACGAGATCACCTCCAACCGCGTGGACTGCTACAGCGTCATCGGCATCGCGCGGGAGGCGGCCGCCACGTTCGGCAGGCCGTTCTGTCCGCCGGAGGTAAAAAAGACCGGCAACAGCGAGGACGCGAACGATTATGTGAAAGTGACGGTGGAGGACCCGGATCTCTGCCCGCGCTACTGCGCGAGGGTGGTAAAGAACATCAAGATCGGCCCCTCCCCCAAGTGGCTGCAGAGGCGTCTGGCCGTGAACGGCATCCGCCCCATCAACAACGTGGTGGACATTACCAACTACGTGATGGAAGAGTACGGGCAGCCCATGCACGCCTACGACTACGACACCCTGGCGGGGCATGAGATCATTGTGCGCCGGGCGAAAAAGGACGAAAAGTTTGTGACGCTGGACGGGCAGGAGCGCACCATGGACGACTCCGTGCTGATGATCTGCGACGGCGAGAAGGCGGTGGGCATCGCCGGCATCATGGGCGGCGAAAACTCCATGATCACGGACGACGTAAAGACCATGATGTTTGAGGCGGCGTGCTTCGACGGCACCAACATCCGCCTTTCGGCCAAGAAGATCGGCCTGCGCACCGACGCTTCCGGCAAATTTGAAAAGGGCCTTGACCCCAACAACGCGCAGGAGGCCATTGACCGCGCCTGCCAGCTGATGGAAGAGCTGGGCGCCGGCGAGGTGGTGGGCGGCATGGTGGACGTCTATGCGCAGAAGAAAGAGCCGGTGCGTGTGCCGTTCGAGCCGGACAAGATCAACCGCCTGCTGGGCACACAGATCTCCGCCGAGGATATGCTGGGCTATTTTAAGAGCGTGGACCTTGCGTACGACGAGGCGGCGAACGAGATCGTGGTGCCCACGTTCCGCCAGGATGTGCTGCGCACGGCGGACCTCGCCGAGGAGGTGGCGCGCTTCTACGGCTATGCCAACATCCCGGTGACGCTGCCGAAGGGCGAGGCCACCACAGGCAAGCTGCCGTTCTACCTGCGGGTGGAGCAGACGGCGCGGGACATTGCGGAGTACTGCGGCTTCTCCCAGGGGTACTGCTATTCCTTCGAGAGCCCAAAGGTGTACGACAAGCTCCTCATCCCGGAGGACGACGCGCTGCGCCGGGCTGTGACGATCTCCAACCCGCTGGGGGAGGATTTCAGCATCATGCGCACCGTCTCGTTAAACGGCATGCTGACGTCCCTGGCCTTCAACTATAACCACAGAAATAAGAATGTGCGCCTCTACGAGCTGGGCAACATTTATCTCCCCAAGGAGCTTCCCTTAAAGGAACTGCCCGAGGAGCGCATGCAGTTTACCCTGGGCATGTACGGGGACGGGGACTTTTACACCATGAAGGGCGTGGTGGAGGAGTTCTTCGAGAAAGCGGGCCTGCACGGCCCCGTCGTCTACGACCCGAAGGCGGGCAGACCCTATCTGCACCCGGGACGCCAGGCAAATATTGTGTACGACGGCAGAGTGCTGGGCTATCTGGGCGAGCTGCACCCGGCGGTGGCGGACAACTACGACATCGGCGAGCGGGCCTATGTGGCGGTGCTGGACATGCCGGCCGTGGAGGAATACGCCACCTTCGACCGCAAATACGAGGGGATTGCAAGGTTCCCCGCCGTCGCCAGGGATCTGAGCATGGTAGTGCCCAAGAGCGTGCTGGCCGGCGAGATCGAGGCGATGCTTCGCCAACGCGGCGGAAAATACCTGGAGAGCTGCCAGCTGTTCGACGTCTACGAGGGCGCGCAGATCGAGGAGGGCTATAAATCCATGGCCTACTCCATCGTGTTCCGGGCAAAGGACAGGACGCTGGAGGAGGCGGACATCACGGCCGCGATGAAAAAGATCCTCCATGGGCTGGAGTCCATGGGCATCGTTCTGAGGAAATAATATGCGCATGTATATCATCCGCCACGGACAGACGGCCTGGAACGACCGCCACTGTCTGCAGGGCAGGAGCAATACGGAACTGAATGAGAGCGGGCGCGCCCTCGCGCGGGAAGCCGCAGAGGGCATGCGGGACATCCCCTTTGACCTGGCCTTTACCAGCCCGCTGCGGCGCGCGCGGGAGACGGCGGAGCTGATCCTGGGGAAGCGCGGCGTGCCCATTTTCCTGGACGAGCGCATCATCGAGATCAGCTTCGGGGCATACGAGGGGATGAGCCGGACTGAGGCGGAGGCGCACCCGGAACCTCCCGGGGAGCCCGCCAGGCCGGAAGACCCCGCCTGGAGCAGGCAGAAGGCCAACTACGAGATCAACAACTTTTTCTATCATCCCGAGCGGTATGTCCCAGCGCAGGGCGGCGAGACCCTGGAGGAGCTTTCCAGGCGCACGGCGGATTTCATGCGCGACATCTGCGCAAGGGAGGATCTGCGGGACAAGACCATCCTGGTGTCCACCCACGGGGCGGCCATGCGCGCCCTGCTGAACAGCCTGCGCGTGTGGGAGAAGAAAGACTTCTGGCACACGGGGCTTGTGCCCAACTGCGGGGTGACCATCGTGGAGTGCACGGACGGCAAGCCTGTGATCGCGGCGGAAAATGTGGTGTACCGCCCGTCGCAGGAGAAAGGCGGACTATGAAGACATCCGATTTTTATTTTGACCTGCCGAAGGAACTGATCGCGCAGGATCCGCTCGAGGACCGGTCGGCCTCGCGGCTTTTGGTGCTGGACGGGACGACCGGGCAGATCGAACATCGTATTTTTAAGGATATCGTCCACTATCTGGATCCGGGGGACTGCCTGGTGATCAACGACACAAAAGTCATCCCGGCCAGGCTGTACGGCAGCCGGGTGGGGACGGACGCAAAGATCGAGATCCTGCTGCTCAAACGCCTGGAGGGCGATGTGTGGGAGACCCTGGTAAAGCCCGGGAAAAGGGCGAGGCCAGGCACGAAGATCTCCTTCGGGGACGGGCTTCTCACCGGCGAGGTGCTGTCGGTGGAGGAGGACGGGAACCGCAGGATCCGCTTTGCCTACCAGGGAATCTTCGAGGAGATCCTGGACCGGCTGGGGCAGATGCCCCTGCCCCCGTACATCACGCACCCGCTTCAGGACAAGAACCGCTACCAGACGGTCTACGCGAAGCACGACGGCTCTGCGGCGGCCCCCACGGCAGGCCTTCATTTCACGCCGGAGCTCCTCTCGGACATTCAGAAGAAAGGGGTCCGGATCGCGCATGTGACGCTGCACGTGGGGCTTGGCACCTTCCGCCCGGTCAAGGTGGAGGATGTGGCGGAACATCACATGCATTCCGAATTTTATATGGTAGAGGGAGAACAGGCGGAGCTTATCAACCGGACAAAGCGGGAAGGAAAAAAGGTGGTCTGTGTGGGGACCACGAGCTGCCGCACCGTCGAATCGGCCGCGGATGAGAACGGCTTTGTGCGCGCGGGCAGCGGCTGGACCGATATTTTCATTTATCCGGGGTACCGCTTCAAGGTGCTGGATGAGCTCATCACCAATTTCCATTTGCCGGAGTCTACGCTTCTTATGCTGGTATCTGCTCTGGCCGGAAAGGAACATATAGAGAAGGCGTATGCGCAGGCCGTGCAGGAGCGGTACCGCTTTTTCAGCTTTGGCGATGCTATGCTGATACGCTTCTCTTAAAAACTGCGAACCGTGCGTGGAACAGGAGGAGCCCATGGTTTTTAATTCGTACCATTTTCTGATCTTTTTTCCGATCGTGATAGCCGTCTATTTTGTGATACCGCGGAAACTGCGCTATCTGTGGCTGCTTGTGGCGAGCTACTATTTTTATATGAGCTGGAACCCCAGGTACGCTGTTCTGATCGCGCTCTCCACGGTCATCACGTTTTTGAGCGGGCTTCTTCTTCCCCGCGCGCGCGGCACAGCCGCCAAAAAGCTGGTGGTGGCCGGCAGTTTTCTGACCAATCTGGGCATCCTGGCGTTTTTCAAATATTTTGACTTCCTGCTGTCAAATCTGAACCTGCTCCTTACGTCCGTCGGCATCTCGGCGATCCAAAAGCCGTTTGACATCATCCTTCCGGTGGGTATCTCTTTTTATACCTTTCAGGCTTTAAGCTATACCGTGGATGTGTACCGGGGCGATATCCAGCCGGAAAAGAATTTTTTCCGCTACGCCCTGTTTGTGTCCTTTTTCCCGCAGCTGGTGGCGGGGCCCATCGAGCGTTCCAAGAATCTGCTTTCCCAGGTGGACCGCGTGGAGGAGTTCCAGCTGTGGGATTATGAGCGGATCACCCGGGGAGCCGTGCTGATGCTGTTCGGCCTGTTCCAGAAAATGGTCATCGCGGACCGCATTTCGGCCGTGGTGGATCAGGTGTACAACTCTTACTGGATGTACGGCAGCATAGAGCTTCTGCTGGCCACGGTCTGTTTTTCCGCTCAGATCTACTGCGATTTCGGGAGCTACTCCCTGATCGCCATCGGCGCGGCAAGGGTCATGGGGTTTGATCTGATGGAGAACTTCAACGTGCCCTATGCGGCCCGCTCCATCCGGGAATTCTGGGCGCGCTGGCACATTTCCCTGAGCAGCTGGCTTAAGGATTACCTGTACATCCCCCTGGGCGGGAACCGATGCTCCAGGTGGAAAAACTACCGGAATATCATGGTCACGTTCCTGGTGAGCGGCCTGTGGCACGGGGCAAACTGGACGTTCATCGTGTGGGGCGCCCTCCACGGCCTGTACCAGATCGCGGGGAAGATCCTCGGGCCGGCAAAGGAAAAGTTCAACCGGCGCTTTGCCGTGCGGACAGGCACATTCAGCTACCGGCTGGGGCAGCGGATCGTCACCTTTGCCCTGGTGAACTTCGCCTGGATCTTTTTCCGGGCAGATACCATAAGAGGCGCGCTCGGCGTGGTACGGCGCATCTTCACGTCCTGGGACCCATGGGTGCTGTTTGACCAGTCTCTCTACATGCTGGGCCTGGACCAGACAGAGGTGCATATCCTGCTCGCGGCGCTGCTCCTGTTGTTCCTTGCGGATCTGGTGCGCTGCAAAAAGGGGATCACCCTGGACGTCTTTCTGGAGGGTGAGTGCCTGTGGTTCCGCTGGGCGTGCATCTTCCTGCTGTTTTACTTTATCCTGATCTTCGGGATATACGGCCCGGCGTTCGAGGCGAAACAGTTCATCTATTTTCAGTTTTAGGAGGGCGGCATCATGCGCAGAAAAACGGCGAAGATCATCGGATTCTTTCTGGTACTGGCCCTTTCCTTGGGCTGTTTCCACCGGGTATTTCAGTTCAAGAACACGAGCGGGAACTACCTGGTCACGGCGTTCTACCGGGAACCCAAAAACAGCGTGGACGTGATGTGCTTCGGCAGCAGCCACGCCTTTGCAAATATCAGCACGGCGGTGCTGTGGGAGGATTACGGCATCGCGTGCTACGAGCTCTGCGGCGCCTCCCAGCCCATCTGGAACACGTATTATTATGTGAAAGAGGCTTTAAAGACCCAGACGCCGAAGGTGCTGGTGGTGGATGTGCACGGGATCACCAAATATGTGGATTACCTGGAGCACAGCCGCATCATCCAGAACACCTACGGCCTAAGGCCGTCGTGGGACAAGGTGGAGAATGTGATGGCGAGCGCTCCCAAGAGCTCCTGGCCGGACTATCTGCTGGAATATCCCACCTATCACAGCCGGTACACAGAGCTGGGGCGTTCGGATTTTGACCCGTCCGCGCTGGTGGGGGAGTACTATAACGACTGGAAAGGGTTTGAGCTGCTGACGGGCGTGTACCCCATGGAGAAACCCAGGGAGGCCATCAACACAGACAGAGAGGTGGAGCTGACGGAAAAGACGGAAAAATACCTGCGCGCCATCCTGGAGCTTGCGGATGAGCGGGGCATCCCGCTTTTGCTGATAAGCGCCCCCTACAATCTGCTCCTGCGGGAGCAGGGCTATTACAATGCGGCGGCCCGGATCACACAGGAATACGACGGCGCGGTGTTTCTCAATTTCAACTCCTATCCGATGTACGACGAGCTGGGACTGGATTTTCAGACGGATTTTGCGGACAGCATCCACCTGAACCAGATCGGCACGAAAAAATATACCGGTTATCTGGGAAAGTATCTGAAGGAGCACTATGACATCCCGGACAGGCGCGGGGACAGTTCCTACGCATCCTACGACGCCATGGCCGAAAACTGCGCCCACAGGATAGCAAACTATGAACTGCAGCAGGAGAAGGATCTGGACGGATATCTGGAAAAACTGCAGGAGGGAGACTACCTGGCGGTGTACCGCATCACGGGCGGAAGCAGGGAAACGGCAAATTTCGGGGAAGTGAGCGAAGAGCTGAAAGCCTGCGGATTTTCTGTGGACGAGACGGCCGGAACCGGCGTGTGCGTGGCGGAAAACGGGGAGAGGCTGTTCCAGGCGGACGACAGCGTGGCGTTCACCTGGCACCGGCAGACCGACGAGAGCAGCGTGCTGACCGTCTCCGCAGTGCAGGACGGGGGGATTAGCGTCAATCTGAACCGCACCGACTATGCGGCTTCCGGCGAGGGCCTGTACATCCTGGTGTACGACCTGCGGGAAAACAAACTGCTCGACAGCGCTTATTTTGCGGCGGCGGACGGCCTGATCACAGACGAAAAAACGGCGGCTTAGCCGCCGTTTTCATGCGCAGGCCCGGGCCATGCAGCGGGCAGGAGGAAAAACCACCTACTCGATCGCGCCGGCGCAGAGCCGGCGAAGCGTCTCATAGAAATCCGGGTAACTGATGTTTACGCAGTCCGCGTCCAGGATCCGGGTATCGCCCTGCGCCGCCAGTGCGGCGATGGCGAAGCTCATGGCGACGCGGTGGTCCTTGTGGCTGTCGATGACGGCCCCGTTCAGGGGATGTCCGCCCTCAATGATCATGCCGTCGTCCGTGGCGGTCACGCGGGCCCCCATGGCGGCCAGGTTCTGCGCCATCACGGCGATGCGGTCAGACTCTTTTACCTTCAGCTCCTGGGCGTCCCGTATGACGGTGGTTCCTTTGGCCGTGCAGGCCAGGACCGCGAGCACGGGAAGCTCGTCGATCAGGGTGGGGATGATGTCACCGCCGATCTCGGTGCCGTGAAGCTCCCGATAAGTGACCAGAAGATCAGCAGTGGGTTCCCCGCCGCTGGTTTTTTGATCGAGCAGCGCAACCTCGCCGCCCATATCCCGCACCACGCGCAGGATGCCGTCGCGGGTGGGGTTGACGCCCACATTTTTGATCAGGATTTCGGAGCCCGGCACCATCAGGGCCGCCGCGATAAAGTAGGCGGCGGAGGAGATGTCCCCCGGCACCTCGATCTGCATGCCGTGCAGGTCCGGGTCCGGCAGGATGGTGGCCGTGAGGCCCTCGGTGCGGATGTCCGCGCCGAAGCCGGACAGCATCAATTCTGTGTGGTTGCGGGAGAGCTGGGGCTCCGTCACGCTGGTGGGCGAATCCGCGTACATTCCGGCCAGCAGGACGCAGGATTTCACCTGCGCGGAGGCCACCGGGCTGTTGTAGTGAATGCCCGAGAGCACCGCACCCGGCAGCTCGGAGAGCTCCTGCATGCTGTACGGCGTGCAGGACTGGCAGAAGCGGTTCCCGTTGATGCGAAGGGGCGCGCAGCCGTTTCCCTTCAGACTGACAATGTCCGCGCCCATCTGTTCCAGGGGATCCAGGATGCGCTTCATGGGGCGGCTCTGGATGGAGGCGTCGCCGTTCAGGACGGACTCAAATTTCTGCCCGCAGAGGATGCCGGCCAGAAGCCTCGTGGTGGTGCCGCTGTTGCCGGTATCCAGGATGTCGCAGGGGGCCGTCAGGCCGTGGAGCCCTCTGCCGTGCACCAGGATGCGCTCCGGGGTGTTCTCGATCCCGATGCCGAGCTTCTGAAAACAGGCGATGGTGGAGAGGCAGTCCGCTCCCTGCAAAAAATTGGTAATTTCCGTGGTTCCCTTCGCCAGCGCGCCGAACATGACGGCGCGGTGGGAGATGGATTTATCCCCCGGCACGGTGATCTCGCCCTTTAAGGGGGATGGCTTTCTGATTTCCATAGTGGTCCCCGCCTTTCTCTTATCGTTCATAGACCGTGTAGCGGTACTTGCGCAGCAGCTCCACGGATTTTTTCAGGGAGTCCTCGTCGTAGAACTCCACGCGCAGCACGGCCTCCTCAAACTCGCGGTTGTGCACGATGCCGATGTTGCGCAGGCTGATGCCGCTGCTGGCCAGGATGGTGGCGAGCGCGGCGATGCCGCCCGCCTCGTCCACCATGTCGCAGTAGAGCATGTAGGCCTTCTTTAACGGGCCCGCGGAGTGATCCGCGAACGTGCTGCGGTAGCTGCGGGAATCCTCAAAGAGCCTGTGGATGGCTCCGCCGTCCCGCGCAAGCAGCTGGCCGCGCACGCGCTGCAGGCTCTCGGCGTAGGCGTCCAGCACGGAGATGATGTTCTCCGCGTTGGTGGTGCAGATCTGCTCCCACATGTCCGGGGAGGAGGACGCGATGCGCGTGATATCCTTAAAGCCTCCCGCGGCGATGGTGCGCATGGTCTCGCCGGGCGTGTCCGAATCGTGCACCAGGTTGACCAGGGTGGACGCGATGATGTGCGGCAGATGGCTGATGGCCGCCGTCACATAGTCGTGCTCCCGGTAATCCAGGATCAGGGGGATGGCCTTCAGCGCGGCCGCAAGCTCGCGGTAGCGCGCCGTCTTTTCCGGCGGCGTGTGTTCGGACGGAGTGAGGATGTAGTAGGCGTTCTCGATGAGGTACCACTGCGAGTTTTCGATGCCGGTCTTCTCCGAGCCCGCCATGGGGTGCCCGCCGATGAACCAGGGGTCCAGGCCGAGCCGCTCTGCCTCTTTGTGAATGTCCGTCTTGGTGCTTCCCACGTCCGTGAGGATGCAGCTTTCTTTCAGGAAGGGCTTCAGCTTCGCGAGGTACGCGATGTTTACCTCCACGGGGGCGCACAGGAAAATGATGTCGCAGCGGGAAAATTCCGCGCACACCTCGTCGTAGGCCTCGTCGATGATGTGCTCGCGCAGGGCGTACTCTGCCGTCTCGCGCCTGCGGGTGCAGGCCATGATCCGGGCGTCCGGATAAGTATGTTTCAGGGCTTTCGCGATGGAACCGCCCATCAGTCCCAGGGCGATGAAGCCCGCAGTCAGTTGATCTTCCATAGGGTTTCCTTTCTTCGGGCGCACTGCGCGCCCGCACAGGAAATATTGTACTATCAAGGGCGTGCAAATGTCAACCGGTTCGTGCGCACGGGGTATTTTCCGGAAAAATTGTAAAAAACTTGGTGGATATGAATAATTTGCTTGCTATTTATAGACAATTTTAGTAGAATATATCCATAGGGCTTCGAGCAGGACGCCAAAAGCGTCTGAAATAACGAGAATTGGAGGAAAGTGTATGAAGGTTTATACGACAGACAGGATCCGCAACGTGGTGATCTTGGGTCACGGCGGTTCGGGAAAGACCACCCTCACAGAGGCGATGGCCTACTTATCCGGCGCTACCAGCCGCATGGGCAGCGTGCCGGACGGGAACACGGTGAGCGATTTTGACAAAGAGGAGATCAAGAGAAAATTCTCCATCAGCACCAGCGTGGTGCCCGTCATCTGGGGGGATATCAAGGTGAACGTGCTGGACGCACCGGGCTATTTTGACTTCGTGGGCGAAGCGGAGGAGGCCGCCGCGGCCGCGGATGCCGCCATCATCGTGGTGTCCGGGAAGAGCGGCGTGGAAGTGGGCACTCAGAAGGCGTGGGAGCTGTGCGAGAAGCACAAGCTGCCCAGGATGTTCTTCGTCACCAACATGGACGTGGACAACGCCAGCTTCCGCCAGGTGGTGGAGGATCTCACAGAGCTGTACGGCAAGAAGATCGCGCCCATCCATCTGCCCATCCGCGAGAACGAGAAATTCGTGGGCTATGTGAACGTGGTCAAGAAGGCCGGCAGGCGCTGGACCGGAAAGGGCGAGAAGACCGAGTGCGAGATCCCCGATTACTCCATGGAATATCTGGAGAAGTACCGCGAAAATCTGCTGGAGGCGGTGGCGGAGACTTCCGAGGAGTTCATGGACCGCTACTTTGCGGGGGACGAGTTCTCCCCGGAGGAGATCATGGCGGCTCTGACCACCAATGTGTCCGACTGCTCCATCGTGCCGGTGGCCATGGGTTCCCCGGTAAACCTGCAGGGCGTCGCGAACCTGCTGGACGATATGGTGCAGTATTTCCCGAGCCCCGACAAGTGCAAGATCGCGGGCATCAACATGAAGACCAACGAGATCTACGAGGCGAACTATGACTTCTCAAAGGCGAAATCCGCCTTCGTGTTCAAGACCATCGTGGATCCGTTCATCGGCAAATATTCCCTCATCAAGGTGGCGTCCGGCGTCATCAAGAACGACGACACGCTCTACAACGCGGATCAGGACGCGGAAGTGAAGCTGAGCAAGCTGTATGTGATGGAGGGGAGCAAGACCTCCGAGGTTCCGGAGCTCCACGCGGGCGACATCGGGGCCATCGGCAAGCTGAATGTCACGAAGACGGGGGAGACACTCTCCACGAAGGCCACTCCCATCCGCTACGCCGGCATCGACGTCTCCGTGCCCTACACCTACAAGAGATACCTGGCGAAGAACAAGGGCGACGACGACAAGATCTCGCAGGCCCTCGCCAAGATGATGCAGGAAGACTTGACCATGAAGACCGTGAACGACGCGGAGAACCGTCAGACGCTGCTCTACGGCATGGGCGACCAGCATCTGGACATCATCGTCAGCAAGCTCCAGGGCAAATATAAGATCGACATCGACCTGGACCGCCCCAAGGTGGCGTTCCGCGAGACTCTGCGCAAGAGCTCCGATGTGGATTCCAAATATAAGAAGCAGTCCGGCGGACACGGGCAGTACGGCCACGTGAAGATGCGCTTCTCCAACTCCGGCGACATGGAGACGCCCTACGTCTTCGAGCAGGAGGTTGTGGGCGGCGCCGTTCCGAAGAACTACTTCCCGGCAGTGGAAAAGGGCATCCAGGAATCCGTGCAGCGCGGGCCTCTGGCCGGCTACCCGGTGGTCGGCGTGAAAGCCGTTCTGTACGACGGCTCCTACCATCCGGTGGACTCCTCGGAAATGGCGTTCAAGACGGCGGCTATCCAGGCCTTCAAGAAGGGCTTTATGGATGCGTCCCCGGTGCTTCTTGAGCCGATCGCATCCCTGAAGGTTACCGTGCCGGATAAGTACACGGGCGATGTCATGGGCGACCTGAACAAGCGCCGCGGCCGTGTGCTGGGCATGAACCCGGACCACAAGGGCAACCAGATCGTGGAGGCCGATATCCCCATGATGGAACTGTACGGCTACTCCACACAGCTTCGCTCCATGACGGGCGGCAGCGGAACCTTTGCCTATGAATTTGCAAGATATGAGCAGGCTCCGTCCGAGATCCAGCAAAAAGAAGTGGAAGCGCGCGCGAACGGGGACGCGGAGGAGTGATCCCGGCGCGGCCGCTTGAACCCGGCGGGTCTTGCCGGGACAATATCACAGAAAACAGGAGGATAAGATCATGAAATATGTGTGCAGCGTATGCGGCTGGGAGTATGACGAGGAAGCAGGGTGCCCGGACGAGGGCATCGAACCCGGCACCAAGTGGGAAGACCTTCCGGAAGACTTTGCCTGCCCCGTGTGCGGCGTAGGAAAAGACGATTTTGAGGAAGCATAAAGAGGACGTCCCCTGCATAGCTTGTAAAAAAGCCGTGCAGGGGATTATTTATGAAAAAGCACAGTGTCCGGGACCTGCTGATCAGCGGGATCTTTTTTGCGGGATTCCTATGCGGGATCTTGTTTGTCACTCTCTGGGGCGATACCTATCTGAGGGACTGCGATGTCCTGAATATGGATTCCCTGCAGATGATCTGCCGGACGGAGGTGGATGCGCGCGCTCTGTTTTTCTATGTGCTGAGCGCCAGGGGCAAGTGCTGCCTGCTGTTCTGGCTGCTGGGCTATACCGCTGCGGGGATCCCCGCCATGCTGTTCGCCCTCGGGTGCCTCGGATTTTCCGCCGGCGTGTTCGGCTGTCTGGCCGTGATCCATCTGCACATGACGGGCGTGCTGTTTTTTTTGGCGGCCCTTCTTCCGCAGGCGATCCTGTACGCGCCCATGATCTGGATCGCGGCCGGGAGCATATACGACCGCGGCATCCGGCGCTTCCAAAAGGGAAGATACCAGGAGAGTCTGTACAGGCCGGATAACGGTGCCCGCCGGACTTTTTTGTGCCTCGCGCTTTTTCTGGCCGGGGCATTTCTGGAGAGCTGTGCTAATCCCTGGGTTTTAAAAAAGACCGTGACGTATTTCTTTTTCTCATAGCGCCTGTGGATCTGCAAAGCACAACATCTTGTGGTTTACATAATGCTTTTCCCTTTATTTTGTGTCAATACCTAAAATTGACAAAAAACGGTATAAAATAAGCAAAAAAAGGGATTGATTTTCTGAAAAAAAGTATTTATAATGTTAACATAAATTTAATTCTGGGGAGAATTAAAAGGGGACGGGAAGCCCTCCTTTTTTGTGCGCAAAAATAGGACGGCCTGGGCAGTACACAGGAAAGATGAGAAATAAAAGGTATGACAGTGAACAAAAGTATTGCTCCCCAGATCCAGGAAGATTTGAGGAAGTTTGTGAGTTATTTAGAAAAAGAGAAAAACGCGTCCAACAGCACGGTGATGTCTTATCAGAGAGATCTGAAAAAGCTGTTCACCTATCTGGAAAAAAGAGGCGTTGAGCGCGTGCAGGATATCACGGCCACCAATCTGAACGCCTATATCCTGCAGATGGAGCGGGAGGGGTTCTCCACCGCGTCCGTGTCCAGATCCATTGCGTCGACACGGGCGTTCTGCCACTATCTGTACAAGAAAAAGATCATCTCGGACGATCCCAGCGAGACGCTCCGCCCGCCGCATGTGGAAAAAAAGGCGCCGGAGATCCTCACCGTGGAAGAGGTTGCGCAGCTTCTGGACCAGCCAGACGGCAGCGGCGCAAAGGGTATCCGCGATAAGGCGATGCTGGAGCTTCTGTACGCCACCGGCATGCGGGTATCGGAGCTGATCTCGCTGAAGACGGAGGATGTGAACATCCAGATGAGTTACGTGACCTGCCGCGACGGGAGCAGGGAGCGCGTCATTCCCTTCGGCACCGAAGCCTCCAAAGCCCTGAAGCGCTATCTGGAGGAGGGACGCGGATCCCTTCTGAAAGACCAGGAGAGTGAATATTTCTTTACGAACTGTTCGGGAAAAGGCATGAGCCGCCAGGGCTTCTGGAAACTGCTCAAGCAGTACGCGGGAAGCGCCGGCATCACCAAGGACATCACGCCCCACACCCTGCGCCACTCTTTCGGGGCGCATCTGGTGCAGAACGGAGCAGATCTGCGTGCCGTGCAGGAGATGATGGGGCATTCCGATATCTCCACCACGCAGGTATATCTGGATATGAATGTTAAGAGAGTGCGGGAGATCTACCGGAAGGCCCATCCAAGAAGATAACGGTCAGCACATATGATAGATATCGTAGATCAGCTGCTCGGAGTCGTCCCAGCCCAGGCAGGGATCTGTGATGGATTTTCCGAAAATGTGCTTCTCGCAGCCGATCTTCTGGTTGCCCGGCTCCAGGTAGCTCTCCACCATCACGCCCTTGATCAGGTCGTGCAGGCGCGGGTTCAGGCTGCGGCTGTGCATGACTTCTTTCACGATGCGGGGCTGTTCCTCGTACTGCTTATTGGAATTGGAGTGGTTGGTGTCGATGACCGCCGCAGGGCAGGAGAGCTCGCGCTGGTCATACATGTGCAGCAGGCGGATCAGATCCTCATAGTGATAGTTCGGGATGGAATTGCCGTATTTGTTTGTGGCTCCCCGCAGGATCACGTGGGCCAGCGGGTTCCCGTTGGTGGACACTTCCCAGCCGCGGTAGATAAAATCATGAGCGTTTTGTGCCGCCACCACGGAGTTCAGCATGACAGAGAGATCTCCGCTGGTGGGGTTTTTCATGCCGGCCGGCACATCCATGCCGCTGGTGGTCATGCGGTGGTGCTGGTCCTCCACGGAGCGTGCCCCGATGGCCACGTAGGAGAGCACATCCACCAGGTACCAGTAATTCTCCGGGTAGAGCATCTCGTCCGCGGAGGTGAGCCCGGTCTCCTCGATGACGCGCAGGTGCAGCTTGCGGATGGCGGTGAGCCCCGCCAGGGCGTCCGGTTTTTTCTCCGGATCCGGCTGGTGCATCATGCCCTTGTAGCCCTCGCCTGTGGTGCGCGGCTTGCTGGTGTAGATGCGGGGGATCAGGATCACCCGGTCGCCCACTTTGTCCTGCACCTTTGCGAGACGGTGCACATACTCCATCACGGAGTCCTCGTGGTCCGCGGAGCAGGGGCCGATGATCACCAGAAATTTTTTAGATGCGCCGGTAAAGACGTCTTTGATCTCGGCGTCTCTTTGCGCTTTTATCGCAGCGGCCCGCTCGGAGATCGGGAGCTGTTTTTTTATCTCTGCCGGGATGGGCAGCTTCTTTACAAACTGAAAACTCATAGCTTATCCTCCTTCAACAATTTAATAGTATAACGCAAGTGCGGATAAAAAGCCAGCATTAAATTCCCGCGGTTCAAATTTTACCGCCGGAACCGCAACCAGCGCTTGCATTTGGCGGACAGGCATGGTATATTCGATAGGTAGATTTTGTTATAGAAAAGAAAAAAGGGCCGAAAGAGCGAAGACTGAAAAATTTTTGATGGAAGAAAGGAAGAAAAGCTGCGGGTCATTCTGCAATCTTCATTTGTGCCGCAAAAACAGCGTCACAGATGGCACCAGGCCTGCGGCACGGTACAGAACATGGGTATTTATGAAGAACTTGTGGCACGCGGATTGATCGCGCAGGTTACCAACGAAGAAGAGATCCGAAAGCTGGTCAACGAGGGAAAGGCCACTTTTTATATTGGATTTGATCCCACGGCGGACAGCCTGCACGTGGGTCATTTTATGGCGCTCTGCCTGATGAAGCGCCTGCAGATGGCTGGGAACCGTCCCATCGCCCTCTTGGGCGGCGGCACCGGCATGGTGGGCGATCCTTCCGGCCGCAGCGACATGCGGAAGATGCTGACCGTGGAGACCATCAACCACAACATTGAATGCTTCAAAAAGCAGATGAGCCGCTTTATCGAGTTCGGCGAGGACAAGGCCATCCTGGTCAACAACGCCGACTGGCTGGCCAATCTCAATTATATTGAATTTCTGCGGGATGTGGGGCCCCATTTCTCCGTCAACCGCATGCTGACGGCGGAGTGCTACAAGCAGCGCATGGAGAAGGGCTTAAGCTTCCTGGAGTTCAACTATATGATTATGCAGAGCTACGATTTCCTGCAGCTGTATGAGCGCTACGGCTGCAACATGCAGTTCGGCGGCGACGACCAGTGGAGCAATATGCTGGGCGGCACGGAGCTGATCCGGCGCAAGCTCGGCAAGGACGCTCACGCCATGACCATCACCCTGCTCTTAAATTCCGAGGGCAAAAAGATGGGCAAGACCCAGTCCGGCGCGGTGTGGCTGGATCCCGAAAAGACGTCCCCCTACGAGTTCTACCAGTACTGGCGCAACGTGGCGGACGCGGACGTGCTGAAATGCATCCGCATGCTCACGTTCCTGCCCCTGGAGGAGATCAACGCGATGGATTCCTGGGAGGGCAGCCAGCTGAACCAGGCGAAGGAGATCCTGGCCTACGAGCTGACCAAGCTGGTGCACGGCGAGGACGAAGCGAAAAAAGCGCAGGACGCGGCGAAAGCTCTGTTCGCGGGCGGCGCAAAGAGCGAGAATGTCCCCACCACCGCCTACGAAAAAGCGGATCTGGACGCAGGAAAAGACATCCTGAGCCTCCTTGTGGAGACGGGCCTGGCGGCGAGCCGCTCCGAGGCCAGAAGGCTGGTGCAGCAGGGCGGCGTCACGGCCAACGAGGAGAAGGTGACGGCCATCGACCGCGTGTTTACCTGCGCGGATCTGGACGCGGACGGGGCGCTGCTGCTCAAGAAGGGCAAGAAAGGCTACCATCTGATCAAGGTTAAATAGGAGGTACGCAATGGCATTTTTATCTTATCTGATCCAAATGATCGTAAAAATGATCCTGGTGGGCGCGGTGGCCGTTCTCGGCATCTTCCTGGGGAAGGAACTGCGCGTGCGCAAACAGAAGAAGGAAGAAAAATAAACCGGACATATCTTTAGGAGGAACGATTGTGAAACAGTATGGAGTAAACGAGCTTAGGAAAATGTTCCTGGAATTTTTCCAGAGTAAAGAGCACCTGATCATGAAGAGCTTTTCGCTGGTGCCGCACAACGACAAGAGCCTGCTGCTCATCAATTCCGGCATGGCGCCGTTAAAGCCGTATTTTACGGGGGCGGAGATCCCGCCCAGAAGGCGTGTGACCACCTGCCAGAAGTGCATCCGCACGGGCGATATCGAAAATGTGGGAAAGACGGCGCGCCACGGCACGTTCTTTGAGATGCTGGGAAACTTTTCCTTCGGCGATTACTTTAAAAAAGAGGCCATCTCCTGGACCTGGGAATTTCTCACGGAGGTGGTGGGCCTCGATAAAGACCGCCTGTACCCTTCCGTGTATCTGGAGGACGACGAGGCGTTTGAGATCTGGAACAAGCAGATCGGCATCCCGGCGGAGCGGATCTTCCGCTTCGGCAAGGAGGACAATTTCTGGGAGCACGGCGCGGGACCCTGCGGTCCGTGCTCGGAAGTCTACTACGACCGCGGCGAGAAATACGGCTGCGGCAAGCCCGGCTGCACGGTGGGCTGCGACTGCGACCGCTACATGGAAGTGTGGAACGACGTGTTCACGCAGTTTGAGAACGACGGCGAGGGCCACTACGAGGAGCTGAAGCAGAAGAACATCGACACCGGCATGGGCCTGGAGCGCCTGGCCGTTGTGGTGCAGGACGTGGACTCCATCTTCGACGTGGACACCATCAAGTCCCTGCGGGATAAGGTCTGCGAATTTGCCAGCGTGCAGTACAAGACGGATGAAAACAAGGACGTCTCCATCCGCCTGATCACCGACCACATCCGTTCCGCCACCTTTATGATCTCGGACGGCATCATGCCCACCAACGAGGGCAGGGGCTATGTGCTCCGCCGCCTGATCCGCCGCGCGGCGCGCCACGGAAGGCTTTTGGGCATACCGGGCAGATTCCTGTCCCAGCTCTCCGCCACCGTGATCGAGGGCTCGAAGGACGGTTATCCGGAGCTGGAGGAAAAGAAAGATTTCATCTTCAAGGTGCTGGCGCAGGAGGAGGACAAATTCAACAAGACCATCGACCAGGGCTTGAGCATCCTGGCCGGCATGGAGAGCAGGATGGAAGCGGCGGGGGAGAAAACCCTGGCCGGGGCCGACGCCTTTACCCTGTACGACACCTATGGGTTCCCCTTAGACCTCACAAAAGAGATCCTGGAGGAGAAAGGCTACTCCATCGACGAGGCCGGCTTCCAGGCCGCCATGGAGGAACAGCGCACCAAGGCGCGGAACGCCCGGGAGGTTACCAACTATATGGGCGCCGACGCCACGGTCTACGATGAGATCGACCCGTCCATTACCACGAAATTCGTGGGGTACGACACCCTTGCGTGCGATTCTAAGATTACCGTGCTGACCACGGACAAAGAGATCACGGAGGCCATCTCCGACGGGGAGGCCGGGACCATCTTTGTGGAGGAGACCCCGTTCTACGCCACCATGGGCGGACAGGAGGGCGACACCGGCGTCATCCGCACGGCCGACGCGGAGTTTGCCGTGGAGGACACCATCAAGCTGCTGGGCGGCAAGGTGGGCCATGTGGGCCGCGTCACAAAGGGTATGTTTAAGGTGGGAGATACCGTCACACTGGAAGTGGATCCCGGGAAGCGCCAGGACACCTGCAAAAACCACAGCGCCACGCACCTTCTGCAGAAGGCCCTGCGCACGGTGCTGGGAAACCATGTGGAGCAGAAGGGTTCCTTGGTAACGCCGGACAGGCTGCGGTTTGACTTCGCGCATTTCGCGCCCATGACGGCGGAGGAGATTGCCAGGACGGAGGCCCTGGTCAATGAGCAGATCCGTGCGGCCCTGCCGGTAAACACCCAGGTAATGAATATAGAGGAGGCCAAGAAGACGGGGGCCATGGCGCTGTTCGGCGAAAAATACGCCGACGACGTGCGCGTGGTGTCCATGGGCGACTTTTCCAAGGAGCTCTGCGGCGGCACCCATGTGGCCAACACCGGCGTGATCACCACCTTTAAGATCCTCTCCGAGTCGGGCATCGCGGCGGGCGTGCGCCGCATCGAGGCGCTGACCGGCGACGGCGTGTTTGCCTATTACCATCATGTGGAGGAACAGCTTGCGGAGGCCGCAAAGGCGGTAAAGGCCACGCCGGCCACACTGCTGGAGCGCCTGCACCACCTCACCGAGGAGCTGAAGGCGGCGCAGAGCGAAGTGGAGTCCCTAAAGAGCCGTCTGGCCAAGGACGCGCTGGGTGATGTGATGGACAACGTAAAAGAGATCCGCGGCGTGCGGTTCCTGCCCGCCAAAATGGAGGGCGTGGACATGAACGGCCTGCGCGACCTGGGCGACCAGCTGAAAGAAAAGCTGGGCGAGGGCGTGATCGTGCTGGCCTCGGTGGCGGACGGGAGAGTGAACCTGATCGCCATGGCCACGGACGGCGCGCAGAAGAAGGGGGCCCACGCGGGCAACCTGATCAAAGGCATCGCAGCCCTTGTGGGAGGCGGCGGGGGCGGACGCCCCAACATGGCGCAGGCCGGCGGCAAAAACCCGGCGGGCGTGGACGATGCGCTCGCAAAGGCCGCGGAAGTGCTGGAAGGTCAGATTTCGTAAGAATTGTTGTAAATTGTACGAAAATTACTTGACGGATAGAGACAAAGTGGGTATAATAACCCTAGTGCAATAAAAAATACCCACAGTTGTATTCTGCACAATCTACAACTGGAGGGAGGTTGGGTGTGAGACTATGTCGAATGTAATCGTGAAAGAAAACGAGACTTTGGACAGCGCTTTACGCCGTTTCAAAAGAAACTGCGCAAAGGCTGGTATTCAGCAGGAAATTCGTAAAAGAGAACATTACGAAAAGCCGAGCGTAAGACGCAAAAAGAAATCCGAAGCCGCTCGCAAGCGTAAATTCAACTAGCGGAAAAAATGTCACGCACATAGTGCGTGACATTTTCCAGTTGACAAAAGCACTTTAGCGTGCTAAACTCTTGAATATCAGAGCAAAACCGACGAGAAAGAAGAGTAGGCATCTGACGGAGATCACAGAGAGCCGCAGGCGGTGGGATTGCGGTATGGACGCGTTTGCTGAATGGACTTTCGAGGGCAGCTAATCCCTGCCGGGAACCGAACCCGTTATCAATCAGGAGTGTATGAATGTACATGCAGAGTGGACGTTTGACGTTAAGTTGAGTGGTACCGCGATAATAAACCTGTTTATTACCGTCTCAGACAAGGAATTGTTTGGGACGGTTTTTTTGCGGACCGCGCGGCGGGCAGGAAAGAATTTTCACGCCCGGTCTATGCTGCATTAAACCATGGCACCATGGTTTAAATATATAGAAAAAAGGAGAGGAAAATTATGAAAAGAAAAGTATTGGCAAGCGCAGCGGCGGCTCTGGCGGCGGCAGCCATGATGGCTGGGACCGCGATGGCGGAGGACTTCAAAGTGGGCATCATCCAGTTTGTGGACGACGCTTCCCTCAATCAGATCGAGGAAGCTATCGAGGCCCGTCTGGCGGAGGTGTCCGCGGATGGGGAAAACACGTACACCTGCCAGCTTCAGAACGGCCAGGCGGACGGCACGCTCTTAACCCAGATCGCGGCGCAGATGATCGCGGATGAGGTGGATGTGATCGTTCCCATCGCCACACCGGCGGCGCAGATCGTGCAGACAGCCACGGAAGACAACCAGATCCCGGTGGTATTCTCCGCCGTGTCGGATCCGGTGGGCGCGGCCCTCGTGGCGTCCATGGAGGAGCCGGGTGCGAACATTACCGGCACCAGCGATGCCCTGGACACCGCGGCGATCCTGAAATTGATGCTCATTGCAAACCCGGATCTTAAATCCATCGGCCTTCTGTACAGCCAGTCCGAGGACGCCTCCAAGCAGCCGGTTGCGGACGCGAAGGCATTCTGCGAGGAAAACGGCATTGAGGTAGTGGAGGCCACAGGCACCAACAACACCGAGGTTATGCAGGCGGCGGACGCTCTGGTAGCGGCCGGCGTGGACGCGATCTTTACCCCGTCCGACAACACCATCATGACCTCCGAGCTGGCCATCTATGAGAAATTCATCGAGGCGGGCATCCCCCACTACGCGGGCGCGGATTCCTTTGCGCTGAACGGCGCGTTCTGCGGCTACGGCGTGGACTACACCAACCTTGGCACCGCCACGGCGGATATGATCGTGGAGATCCTGACGGGCGGCGACCCGGCCACCACTCCGGTGCAGACCTTTGACAACGGCATCGCCACCGTGAACACGGAGACGGCGGAGGCGCTGGGCATCGATTACAGCGGCTTTGCGGATGTCTGCACGGAAGTGAAAGAGACAGTTACGGCAGAAGAATTTTAATCCATAAAAGGAGCGGATCATGGGATCACTTTTATCACTGCCGGTTGTGATCAGCGCGCTGGAGCTCGGCTTCATCTACGCGCTGGTCGCCCTGGCCCTGTTTGTAAGCTATTCCATCTTAAAAATCGCGGATCTTTCCACGGACGGCTGTTTTACGTTGGGCTGCGCGGTCGGGGCGCAGGTGGCGATCATGGGACATCCTATTCTGGCGCTGCCGGCATCCATGCTGGCAGGCGTCGGCTCCGGTTTTATCATGGCCCTGCTGCAGACCAAGATGGGCGTGGAGCCCATCCTGGCCGGCATCATCGTGAACACGGGCCTGTATACGGTCAACCTGGCCGCGATGGGTTTTTCGTCCAATCTCTCCATTTTTAAGGCGGAAACCGTGTACACGCTGTTCCAGGACGCCCTCGGCAACACCTGGTACCGCCTGGTCATCTCCATTGTCATTGTTGCAGTGGTGTGCGTGCTTCTGGCCTGGTTTCTGGGAACCCGCCTGGGCCTGTCCATCCGGGCCACGGGGGACAACACCGATATGGTAAAGACCTCCAGCATCAACCCGGCCTTTACCGTGACGGTGGGGCTCTGCCTGTCCGGCTCCCTGACGGCCCTTTCCGGCTGCCTGATCGGACAGTACCAGAAAATGTGCGACATCAACCTGGGCACCGGCATGGTGACCATTGCCCTGGCAAGCCTGATCATCGGGGAAACCCTGATCGGCAAGGGTTCCATAAAGCGCCACATTGCGGGCGTCATTCTGGGAAGCTGCCTGTACCGGTTCGCCATGGCCATCGCCCTGCGGCTGCACGTGCCGGCGGAGTGCTTAAAGCTGGTGTCCGCCGTCATTGTGGCAGTGGCGATCGCCGCGCCGTATTTGAAACAGCGCGTGGCGTTCCAGAAGCGCAAGATGGCGGCCATGTCTGCGCGGAGGGGAGGAAAGTCATGCTGAGACTGATCAATGTGAAAAAGACCTTCAACCCCGGCACGGTCAACGAGAAAGTGGCCATCAACGGCATATCCCTCACGGTGGAGGACGGCGAATTTGCCACCATCATCGGCAGCAACGGCGCGGGAAAATCCACCCTGTTCAACTGCATTGCGGGGAGCTTTTACGCGGACGAGGGGAGCGTGGAGCTGGACGACCGGGACATCACATTCGTGCCGGATTTCCAGCGCGCCACCCAGATCGGCAGGCTTTTCCAGGATCCCATGAAGGGCACCGCGCCCAATATGACCATCGAGGAAAACCTCGCGCTGGCCTATCTGCGGGCCTCCAAGAAAAAGTCCCCCTTCTCCCGCATTTCCGTGTCGGAGCGCAAGCTGTTCCGGGAGCGTCTCTCGCTTCTGGGCATGGGCCTGGAGGACCGCATGAAGCAGCCGGTGGGTCTGCTCTCCGGCGGACAGCGCCAGGCGCTGACCCTGCTGATGGCCGCGACCCTGGTGCCCCCAAAGATCCTTCTTCTGGATGAGCACACGGCGGCCCTGGACCCCGCCACGGCGGAGAAGGTGCTGAACCTGACCCGGCAGGTGGTGGAGGAAAACCATCTGGCCTGCCTGATGATTACCCACAACATGCACTCGGCCCTGGATCTGGGGAACCGCACGCTGATGATGGACAGCGGAAGGATTGTGCTGGACATCAAGGGACCGGAGCGCGACGGCCTTACCGTGGACGGCCTGCTGGAAAAATTTTCCGTGGGCGCGGGCAAGGAACTCGACAACGACCGCATCCTGTTTTCAAAATAAATATTGACGCCCTGTTTCAGAGATGATAGAATCATGAATAGGGCACAAAATCGTGTGCCGGGTCCCAAAACCCGGCACAAAATGTTGTTTCCGGGAAGGCTGGAGAGAAGATGAGGTACCACAACATCACAAAAGACGATATGCTGAACGGGGACGGGCTGCGGGTGGTCCTCTGGGTGGCCGGCTGCTCACACTGCTGCAGGGGCTGCCAGAACCCGGTCACATGGGATCCGGACGGCGGGCTGGCCTTCGACGAGGCCGCGAAAGAAGAAGTGTTCGAGCAGCTTCGGCAGTCCTACATCTCCGGCATTACCTTCAGCGGCGGCGATCCTCTGTACATCACGAACCGTCTGGACGTGGGGGCGCTCGCGAAGGAGATCCGGGAGACATTCCCGGACAAGACAATATGGATGTACACCGGGAGCCTCTGGGAGGAAGTGAAGTCCCTGCCGCTCATGCGCTACGTGGATGTGCTGGTGGACGGCGAGTTCGAGATCGACAAGCTGGACACACAGCTTCACTGGAAGGGAAGCTCCAATCAGCGCGTGATCGACGTGCAGCGGTCCCTTGCGGAAGACGCCGTGATCCTTCACGCCTAGCCGGATGCCCGCGGTGATGCGCGGGGCACGGACAAAGGAGAGACAGAGTTATGGAAACCATTCAGATCAAATATTTTTCAGATCAGATCGAACCTCTGGCCTATATAGACGGGAAATCCGACTGGATCGACCTGCGCGCGGCGGCGGACGTTGCCCTGAAGGCGGGGGAGTTTCGCCTGATCCCACTGGGCGTGGGCATGAAGCTGCCGGAGGGCTACGAGGCGCATGTGGTGCCGCGCAGCTCCACGTTTAAAAACTTCGGCGTCATCCAGACAAACCACATGGGGGTCATCGACGAGACCTACTGCGGCGACAACGACCAGTGGTTCATGCCGGTCTATGCGGTGCGCGACACCGAGATCCACGTAAACGACCGCATCTGCCAGTTCCGCATTGTCAGGCACCAGCCCGCCGTTGTGTTCCAGCGGGTGGAGCACCTGGACGGGGCGGACCGGGGCGGATTCGGCAGCACCGGGAAAGCGTGACGCAGGTGAAAGAACACAGAACAGGACTGGAGGACCGGTATGTCCGAAAGAACAACAAACGTCTGCGCCTGGGATATACCACGGGCACGTGTGCGGCGGCGGCTGCGAAAGCGGCGGCTGCTATGTTGTTTTTGAGAAAGGATATTCTGGAGGTGGAGCTTCCAACCCCGGAGGGAACGGTCCTGCACCTTTTGATCGAAGAGATTTCGCGCGCGGAGGAGCAGGTGTCCTGCGCCGTGCGAAAAGACGGCGGGGACGACCCGGATGTGACCACGGGCCTTCTGATCTTTGCGCGGGTTCAAAGGAGCAATGCGCCGGGCGTGCACATAAGCGGAGGTTCCGGCGTGGGCAGGGTCACGCGCGCGGGCCTCTCGCTGCCTGTGGGGGAGGCGGCCATCAACCGCGTGCCGCGCGAGATGATCACAAGCGCCGTGGAGGAAGTGTGCGGCGATCTGGGACAGCCCTGCGCGTTGGATGTGGAGATCTTCGTGCCCGGCGGGGAGGAGGTCGCACGGCGCACATTCAACCCCAGGCTCGGCATCGAGGGCGGCATCTCCATACTCGGCACCAGCGGCATTGTGGTCCCCATGAGCGAGGAGGCGCTGCTTTCCAGCATCCGTCTGGAGATGGAGTCCAAGCGGGCCAACGGGAGCGATTATCTGCTGATTACTCCCGGAAATTACGGGGCGGAATTTCTGCGGGATGGCATGCGGATCCGGGCGGACGAGTCCATGAAGTGCAGCAATTTTGTGGGACAGACCCTGGATATGGCGGCGGAGCTGGGCTTTTCGGGCATTCTGTTTGTGGCCCACATCGGCAAATTCATCAAGGTGTCGGGCGGCATTATGAACACCCACTCCCACGAGGCGGACTGCAGGGCGGAGCTGATGGCGGCCCAGGCCGTCCGGGCGGGCGCGGACATGGAGACCGTCCGGCGCATCCTCGACACCGCCACCACGGAGGAGGCGCTGGACATCCTCACAGAGAGAGGGCTTGCCGGGGCCGTTGTGGACGAGATCCTGCGGCGCATCCAGTTTTACATGGGCCAGCGCTGCGGCGGGGCCCTGCGGACGGAGACGGTGCTGTTTTCCAACCGCCACGGCTACCTGGGCGAGACCGCCGGGGCGGCGGAGCTGATCCGGCTCTTTGCGCCAGAAGACTGACAGAGAAAAGCGGGAGGGGTTATGAGAGGAACATTATACGGAGTCGGCGTGGGCCCGGGAGACCCGGAGCTGCTCACTTTAAAAGCGGTCCGCATCCTGCGCGGGGCGGATGTGGTGGCGGTGCCGGGCGAAAAGAGAGAGGGATCCACGGCGTATAACATCGCGGTGCAGGCGGTGCCGGAGCTCGCCGGGAAAGCGTTCCTGGAGGTTCCCATGCCCATGACAAAAGACAGGGCGGTTCTCGAGGCGAGCCACGCGCAGGCCGCGCAGAAAGTGGCGGAAAAGCTGGAGGCCGGAAAGAATGTGGCTTTTCTCACTCTAGGCGACCCCTGCGTGTACGCCACCTATCTGTATGTGCACAGGCGGGTGGCCGCGATGGGCTTTGACACCGCGATCATAAACGGGATCCCGTCTTTTTGCGCCGCGGCCGCCAGCCTGAACACGGGGCTTGCGGAACAGGACGAACAGATCCATGTGATCCCCGCATCCTACCAGATCGGCGAGGCCCTGGAACTGCCCGGCACGAAGATCCTGATGAAGGCGGGCAGGCAGATGGCGCGCGTAAAGGAGACGCTGCTTCGCACGGGCGCGCAGGCGGCGATGGTGGAAAACTGCGGCATGCCGGGCGAAAAGTGCTACGGCAGCGCGGAGGAGATCCCCGAGGATGCGGGGTATTATTCGCTCATCATTGTGCGGGACAAAAAGGACAAGGAGGGGACGGCATGATACATTTTGTGGGAGCGGGTCCGGGAGCGCCGGATCTCATCACCGTGAGGGGACAGAACCTTTTGGGGGAAGCGGATGTGATCATCTACGCGGGTTCCCTGGTAAACCCGCAGCTCCTCTCCCTGGCAAAGCCCGGCTGCGAGATCCACAACAGTGCCGAGATGACGCTGGAGGAAGTGCTGCAGGTCATGTGCCGCGCGGAGGAGGCCGGCCGCACCACCGTGCGGCTGCACACCGGCGATCCCTGCCTGTACGGGGCCATCCGGGAGCAGATGGACGCGCTGGATGCGCGGGGCATCCCCTACGACGACTGCCCGGGGGTCAGTTCTTTTTGCGGGGCGGCTTCCGCGCTGAACCTGGAATACACCCTGCCGGACGTATCGCAGAGCGTCATCATCACGCGCATGGCCGGCCGCACCCCGGTGCCGGAGAAGGAGGAGATCGCCTCCCTCGCGGCGCACCAGGCCACCATGGTGGTGTTTTTGAGCACGGGCATGCTGGAAAAGCTGACGGAGCGCCTGCTCCTGGGCGGCTACCGCGCGGACACGCCGGCGGCCATCGTGTACAAAGCCACCTGGGAGGATGAAAAGACCTTTGTCTGCACGGTGGGCACTCTGGCGGAGACCGCGAAAAAGAACGGCATCACAAAAACGGCCCTGATGATCATCGGCGATGTGGTAAGCCACAGCCATTACCGGCGCTCGGAGCTCTACAACCCCCGGTTCACAACGGGCTACCGGGAGGCGAAGCCATGAAGCTTTCGGCCGTCAGTTTTACGGAGCACGGCAGCAGGCTGAACCGCACGCTCATGGACATGCTCTCCAGGCAGGGGATCGACTGCCGTGGCTACGCCGTGCCGAAATATGCGAAAACTTATGACCTGCTGGAACTGCAGGAGCCGCTCCGGGACTGGACGGGACGGATGTTCGAGGAGGCGGACGCCATTTTGTTCCTGTCGGCCGCGGGCATTGCGGTGCGCAGCATAGCGCCCTTTGTGGAGGACAAGACGAAAGACCCGGCGGTGGTGGTCATGGACGAGCGGGGCGTGTTCGCCGTCTCTTTGCTGTCCGGGCACCTGGGCGGCGCAAACAAGCTTGCGGGCATGCTGGCAAACCTGACGGGGGCCATTCCCGTCATCACCACGGCGACCGATGTGAACGGCCGCTTCGCGGTGGACCTGTTTGCCAAGAAGAACGGCCTGTATATCACAGACATGGCCTGCGCCAAACAGATCTCGGCGGATGTGCTGGACGAAAAGAAGATCGGGTTCTGTTCGGATTTCCCTGTGGTCGGGGAGATCCCGCAGGAGCTGGAGCCCTGGGAGGAGCACGCCGTCTTCGAGGGCAGCGGCGGCATCTGCGTGACGCTGGACGAGAATAAGCGCCCCTATAAGAGCACCCTCGTTCTCATCCCCAGGATCGTCAGCGTGGGCATCGGGTGCAAAAAAGGGATCCCGGCGGAGCGGATCCGGGAAAAAGTGCTCGACTCCCTGCAAAAGTGCGGCGTCTCTTTGCACGCCCTGGAGTGTGTGGCGAGCATCGACCGGAAGGCGCAGGAGCCCGGCATTCTGGAATTTGCAAAGAGCCTCGGCCTGCCCTTCGTGACTTTTTCCAGCGAAGAGCTGCGCCGCGTGCCGGGGGACTTCGAGGCCTCCGCGTTCGTGGAGTCCGTGGCAGGCGTGGACAACGTGTGCGGGCGAAGCGCGGTGCTGGCCTCCCAAAACGGAAGGCTCATTCTGAAAAAAACGGCGGGGGACGGTGTGACCGTGGCCCTCGCGGCGAGAGATTGGAGTGTGGATTTTGCATAACATCTATGTGGTGGGCATCGGCCCCGGCAGCTACGAAAACATGACGGGAAAGGCCATCGAGACCCTGCGCGCGTGCGACACCATCGTGGGCTACACCGTGTATGTGGATCTGGTGCGGGAGCATTTCCCGGAAAAAGAATTTCTGACCACGCCCATGCGCAAAGAGGCGGACCGGTGCCGGCTGGCCTTCGAGGAGGCGGCGAAGGGCAAAGCCGTGGCCATGATCTGCAGCGGCGACGCGGGCGTGTACGGCATGGCGGGGCTGATGCTGGAGGTCGGAAAGGACTATCCGCAGATCCGGGTGGAGGTCGTGCCGGGCGTGACGGCGGCCACAGGCGGCGCGGCGGTCCTGGGAGCGCCCCTCATCCACGACTTTGCCGTCATCAGTTTGAGCGATCTTCTGACGCCGTGGGAAAAGATCGAGAAGCGCCTGCTTCTGGCCGCCGAGGCGGATTTCGTGATCTGTCTGTACAACCCGTCCAGCAAAAAGCGGAGCGATTACCTGCGCCGCGCGTGCGAGCTGATGCTGCGGCACAGATCCCCGGACACCGTCTGCGGGATGGTCAGTCAGATCGGCCGGGAGGGGGAGACGTACAGGGTTCTGCCCCTGCGCGAGCTGAAAGATGCCAGCGCCGACATGTTTACCACCGTCTTTGTGGGAAACTCCCAGACCAGGGAGATCGACGGCAGGATGGTGACGCCGAGAGGATACCGGGATGTCTGAAATTATTATTTTTGCGGGGACAACAGAGGGAAGAGAGCTTGCGGAATTTTTGAGCCGCCAGCACGCGGAGGCGGACGTCTGCACGGCCACGGAGTACGGCGGCCAGCTCGCTGCCGGCGGGGAGGGCATCCATGTCCACACGGGCCGGATGGATGAGAGCGAGATGTGCGCCTTTCTCGCCGCGCGGGCCGGGGGCGGCCGGGCGATGGCGGTGGACGCCACCCATCCCTACGCCGCGGCGGTCTCGGAGAACATTCGAAGCGCCTGCGCCAGAACCGGCGTGCGCTATATCCGCCTTCTGCGCGAGAGCGCCATGGACAGCGTGCGGGAGCTTTCGGGGAAAAAAGGGCAGAAAGACGCGGATCCCGTGGTGTTTGTGGACAGCGTGCAGGAGGCCGTGGAGTTTTTAAAAGGCACCGGGGGGAACATCCTCGTGGCCACCGGGAGCAAGGAGCTGGCCAGGTTCACGGCCCTGCCGGACTTTCGGGAGCGCGTGTTCGCGCGCGTCCTCTCCACGCCGGAGGCAATCTCGGCCTGCCGGGAACTGGGCTTTGAGGGCAGGCACCTTATCTGCATGCAGGGCCCCTTCACGGAGGAGCTGAACGCCGCCATGCTGCGGCAGTTCGACGCCGCCTGGCTGGTGACCAAAGAATCCGGCAGCGCCGGAGGGTTTGCGGAAAAGATCCGCGCCGCCCAAAGGGCGGGAGCGCGGGTGGTGCTGGTTGGAAGGCCGGTCCGGGAGGAGGGCATGGGCCCCATGGAGGTGCGCGCAGAGCTGATCCGCGCGCTTCATCTGCAGGTGCGCCGGAAGATCGCCGTGGTGGGCACCGGCATGGGAACGGAAGGGACGCTCACCCGGGATGCCCAGAGGGCCTGCCGGGAGGCGCAGCTTCTGGTGGGCGCAGAGCGGGTGCTGGAGCAGTTTGCGGGCTATCCGGCGCACAAGTTCGCGTCCTACCGCCCGGAGGAGATCCGGGATTTTCTCGACGCGCATCCCGAATATGAACGCGTCGCCCTGCTGCAGTCCGGCGACGTGGGATTTTACAGCGGCGCGAAGCGCCTGTACGAAGTCTTTGCCGGGGAGGACATCGAGGTCTGCCCGGGCATTTCCTCCGCGGTGTACCTGTGCGCAAAGCTGCGCGTTCCCTGGGAGGACGCAAAGCTCATCAGCCTGCACGGGCGCGCGGCGAACGCGGCCTCGGCGGTGCGCGACCACAAAAAGGTGTTTGCGCTGGCCGGGAAGGGCGAGAGCGTGCGGGAGCTGATGGAAAACCTGGAATACTACGGCATGGGGGACCTCGCGGTCACGGTGGGCGAAAACCTGTCCTACCCGGACGAGCGCATCCGTACCATGCGGGTATCCGAGCTTGCCGGGGAGCGCGTGGGGGATCTGAGCGTGCTTCTGATCGAAAATCCGGGCGCGCATCCCGCGGTGTGCCACGGGCTCCGGGACGACGCCTTCCTGCGGGACGAGACGCCCATGACCAAGAGCGAGGTGCGGAGCGTCTCATTGTCCAGGCTCTGCCTGTGCCGGGATTCCGTCGTCTACGACGTGGGCGCGGGCACGGGGTCCGTGTCCGTGGAGGCGGCCCTGCTGGCCACGGAGGGGCGTGTGTACGCCGTGGAAAAAAAGCCGGAGGCGGTGCGCCTCATCCGTGCAAACGCCCGGAAATTTGCGGCGGACAATCTGGAAGTGGTGGAGGGATGCGCCCCCGAAGCGCTGTCGCTGCTCCCTGCGCCCACCCATGTGTTCATCGGGGGCTCCTCCGGGAATCTGAGGCAGATCCTGGAAACCGTGCTGCAAAAAAATCCGACGGCGCGCATCGTCCTCAACTGCATCGCCCTGGAGACTGTGGCGGAGGCGCTTGCATGCATCCGCAGCCTGCCGCTTGCGGATGTGGACATCGTGTCCGTGAGCACGGCCCGGGCAAAAACGGCGGGCCCATATCACATGATGATGGGACAGAACCCTGTTTATATCATATCCGCGGAGGGGACGGGAAAGGAAATCCATGTGTGATCAAACCGGAAAAACAGCTTATCCGCGCTTCCTTCTGGCCGCCGGAGCCAGCGGGAGCGGAAAGACCACCATCACCTGCGGCATCCTGCAGGCCCTGAAAAACCGGGGCCTTCGGGCGGCGTCCTTCAAGTGCGGGCCGGACTACATCGATCCCATGTTCCACGAGCGGGCGCTGAAAACAAAATCCCGCAACCTGGACACCTTCTTCACGGACGCGCAGACGACGCGCTATCTGCTGGCCAAAAACGCGGCGGGCATGGACGTCTCGGTGCTGGAGGGCGTCATGGGCTACTACGACGGCCTGGGGGGCATCTCCGACGCGGCCAGCGCCTACGATGCGGCGCGGGCAACCCGCACGCCGGTGGTGCTGATCGTCAACAGCAGGGGCATGAGCCTGTCGGCCGTGGCATACATCCGGGGATTTCTCACTTACCGGGAGGACAGCCGCATCCGGGGCGTCATCCTCAATCAGATGCCGGTCAGCCTCTACCCGGACATGAAGCGCCGCATCGAGGAGGAGATCGGCGTGCGCGTGCTCGGCTATGTGCCGCGCGTCGCGGACTGCGCCATCGAGAGCCGCCATCTGGGGCTGGTGCTCCCCGGCGAGATCGCCATGCTGGAAGAGCGGATGCAGCGGCTGGCCGCCGTCCTGGAGGAAACCCTGGATCTGGACGGCCTGCTCGCCCTGGCGCGGGAGGCGGAGAGTTTGGATCCCGCTCTGGAAAACGCCGCGGACATTCCTGCCCCGCAGGCCATCCGGCAGGTGCTCGACAGCGGCGCTGCGCGGAAACTGCGCCAAAAAGCCACCGTTGTCGCCGTGGCGCGGGACGAGGCCTTCTGCTTCATCTACGAGGACAACCTGCAGCTCCTGCGGGAGCTCGGGGCAAACATTATGGAATTTTCGCCCCTGCATGGAGAAAAAGTGCCTGAAGAGGCGGACGGACTTCTCTTGTACGGGGGCTACCCGGAGCTGCACGCACGGGAACTCTCCGAACAGGTCGGCGTGCTTGCGGACATCCGCGAAAAGATAGAGCGGGGCATGCCCTGCCTGGCGGAGTGCGGCGGGTTCATGGCCCTGCACCGCACCATGGAGGATATGGAGGGGCGCGCCTGGCCCATGGCCGGGGTCATCGACGCGGCCGCGTACCGCACGGAAAAGCTGAACCGGTTCGGCTACGTGGAGCTGCAGGAAAATGCCCAGCCGTCCATGCCGAAAATCTGCGGGCACGAGTTCCACTATTTTGACAGCACGGACAATGGAAACGCCTACATGGCCAGAAAGCCCCTGCGCAAGCGGAGCTGGCCCTGCATCCACAAAAGAGGGCGGCTCCTGGCGGGCTTCCCGCATCTGTATTACTATTCCTGCCCGCAGTTTGCCCTCGGATTTTTGGAGCAGTGCGCGGCATACCGGGAGGAAAAGCAATGAAACTATCGCTTCTTGCCCTGGTGCTGGGCTTTGCCGTGGATCTTGCCGTCGGGGATCCCCACTGGCTCTACCATCCCGTCCGCCTGATCGGAAACCTGATCGCGGCGCTGGAAAACCTGCTGCGTGCGCTCTTTCGCGTCCGCCTTCCGGAAGATGAAACGGAGGCGGCCAGCGCGCGGGAAAGGAACGCGGGCAGCATGCGGGAAACGGAGACGGCCAGCGCACGGGAAAAGGACGCGGGCTTTGCCGCGAGGGAATTTCTGGCGGGGACCGTGCTGGCAGTGCTGGTGCTCCTCATCTCCTCCGGCGTGCCCCTGCTTCTGCTTCTGGCCGCGCAGCGGCTGCACCCCCTTGCGCGGCTTGTCCTGGAGAGCCTGTTCTGCTGGCAGCTTCTGGCGGTCAAAAGTCTTCGGGACGAGAGCAAAAAAGTGTACGACAGGCTGCGGGAGCACGACCTTGCCGCAAGCCGCCGCGCGGTGTCCATGATCGTGGGGCGCGACACAGAGCGGCTGGATGAGGCCGGTGTCGCGCGGGCCGCGGTGGAGACGGTGGCGGAGAACGCGTCGGACGGCGTGATCGCCCCGCTTTTCTACATGGCGATCGGCGGGGCGGCGCTCGGATTTTTCTACAAGGCCGTCAACACCATGGACTCCATGATCGGCTACCGGAACAGCCGCTACCTGTATTTCGGAAGGTTCGCGGCAAAGCTGGACGACGCGGCAAATTTCCTTCCCGCCAGGATCTGCGCGCTGCTTATGATGGCGGCGGCGTTTCTTACTCGCCTGGACGGGAAAAATGCCTGGCGCATTTTTCAGAGGGACCGGTTTTGCCACGCGAGCCCCAATTCGGCCCAGACCGAGGCCGTGATGGCGGGAGCCCTGCGGATCCGGCTGGCCGGGGACACCTGGTATTTTGGAGAGCTGCACAAAAAAGAGTACATCGGGGACGACCTGCGGCCGGTGGAGCCGGAGGATATCCTGCGGGCACACCGCCTGCTGTACGCCACGGCCTTTCTCGCGCTGGCGGCGGCAGCGGGGATCAAGGGCCTCGTCATCCTGCTGCTGTGATCGGAAAGCACATATTGCGATCCGAAAGCACAGGACGGCATATCATACAATGGAAGGAGAGACGCCATGCACATACACGGAGGCGACATCTACACAGCCCCATACCGGCTGGATTTTTCCGCAAACCTAAATCCGCTGGGCATGCCCCGGAGCGTGGCGGACGCCGCCCGCGAGGGCGTGGGCCTGTCGGACCACTACCCGGACGTGCAGTGCCGCGGACTCCGGGCCGCCCTGTCCGAGCGGGAGCATGTGCCGACGGAACATATCATCTGCGGAAACGGCGCGGCGGAGCTCATCTTTTTGCTGGCCGGGGCGGTCAGCCCCAAAACGGCGCTCCTTGTGTCGCCCGGCTTTGCGGAGTACGAGCAGGCGCTTCCGGAGGGGTGCACCGCGGTTTTCTATCCGCTTTCGGAAGAAAAGGGCTTCGCCCTGGGGGAGGACTATCTGGACTATCTGGAACAGAAGCCGGACCTGGCGTTCCTGTGCAACCCCAATAACCCCACCGGGGTTCTGGTCCCGCGCCCGCTTTTGGAGCGGATCGTGCAGACCTGCGAGCAAAACGGGACGTATCTTCTCCTGGACGTCTGCTTTATGGATTTTTTGGACAACCCCGCGCAGACGGATTTTTCCTCCGCCCTGGAGGAGCATCCCCATCTGTTTTTGCTGAAGGCGTTTACCAAGACCTACGCCATGGCCGGACTGCGGCTGGGCTACGGCCTGAGCGCCGACCGCGCCCTGCTTTCGCGCATGGAGCGGGGAAGGCAGCCCTGGAGCGTGTCCGTTCCGGCGCAGATGGCCGGCGTGGCGGCCCTTCGCGAGGAGGCCTACGTGGATGAGGCGCGGGCTCTTGTGCAAAAAGAGCGGGCATGGCTTTCAAAGATGCTTTGCGGGCTGGGATTTACCGTGTATGCTTCCGCGGCGAACTTCCTGTTTTTCCATGGCCCGGAAGGGCTGGCGCAAAAATGCGCAGAGCGCGGCGTCCTCATCCGGGACTGCGCCAATTACCGGGGGCTGTCGGACGGTTATTACCGCGTGGCGGTGCGCGCGCGGCAGGAGAATGAGGAACTGGCGCGCGTCCTGAAGGAGTGTGTGACATGGCAAAGGTAATTATGGTGCAGGGCACCATGTCAAACGTGGGAAAGAGTCTGCTGACGGCGGGCCTGTGCCGGATCTTCCGGCAGGACGGCTTTCGCGTCGCGCCCTTTAAGTCGCAGAACATGGCCCTGAATTCCTACATCACAGAGGAGGGCCTGGAGATGGGCAGGGCTCAGGTCATGCAGGCGGAGGCGGCCGGCGTCGCGCCGTCCGTGTGCATGAACCCCATCCTTCTAAAGCCCACCAACGACGTGGGCTCCCAGGTGATCGTGAACGGCGAAGTGCTGGGAAACATGACGGCCCGCGAATATTTTGCCTACAAAAAGCAGCTGATCCCCGAGATTCAAAAAGCTTTTGACAAACTTTCGGCGGAATATGATATGATTGTCATAGAGGGGGCGGGCAGCCCGGCGGAGATCAACCTGAAAGCGGACGACATCGTCAACATGGGCATGGCGAAGATGGCGAAGGCCCCGGTGCTCCTGGTGGGCGATATCGACCGGGGCGGCGTGTTCGCCCAGCTCATCGGCACCGTGATGCTCCTTACGGAAGAGGAGCGCGCCATGGTAAAGGGCCTGGTCATCAACAAATTCCGCGGCGACAAGACCATACTCGACCCGGGGATCGCCATGCTGGAGGAGCGCGCGGGCATCCCGGTGGTGGGCGTGGCCCCCTATATGCAGATCCGCGTGGAAGACGAGGACAGCCTGACGGAGCGCTTTTCGGAAAACCGCAAAGTCGGCCTGATCGACATCGCGGTCATCCGTCTGCCCCGCATCTCCAACTTTACAGACTTCAATCCGTTTGAGAACATAGAGGGCGTGTCCCTGCGCTATGTGGAGACCCCGGCGCAGCTGCGAGACCCGGACATGATCATCCTGCCGGGGACCAAGAGCACCATGGACGACCTGCGCCATCTGCGCCAGTGCGGCCTGGAGGCCGCCGTCCTGAAAGCGGCCGCCGATGGCTGCGTGATCTTCGGCATCTGCGGGGGCTACCAGATGATGGGCGAGCTTTTAAGCGACCCCGAGGGCGTGGAGGGCGGCGGAACTATGCGCGGCATGGGCCTGCTGCCCATGGAGACCGTGTTTGCGGGCCAGAAGACCCGCACCCGGGTAGACGGCAGATTCCTCCAGGCGGAGGGCCTCCTGGGGCAGCTGTCCGGGCAGGAGCTGTCCGGCTACGAGATCCACATGGGCGTGACCAGGCTGCGGGAGGGCTGCGGGGCCCTTGCGGAAATCCGCAATTATGCAGAGCCGGGGAATACGTCCGCGGCCGCAGCGTCCGGCGGGAACCAGGCGCGCGCAGAACTGTCCGGTGCAGAACAGGCATGCGCAGAGCCGTCCGGCGGGAACCGAACATGCGGAAAATCGCCCGGCGCAGCAAAGCAGGACGGCGCACAGCGGGGAAATATCTACGGCACCTACGTGCACGGCATCTTCGACCGGGAGAATGTGGCGAAGACCGTGGTAAAGGCCCTGGGGGAAGCCAAGGGGCTGGACATGTCCGAAACGTCCGCCGTAGATTTTGCGGCCTTCAAGGAGAGCCAGTACGATCTTTTGGCCGCGGAACTGCGAAAACATCTGGACATGGAGAAAATATATGCGATACTGGAGGAGGGGCTGGAATGAAAGTGGAACTGGAAAACGTGAAGCCGGAGGAGATCGAGCGGCGCAGCTTCGAGATCATCTCCCAGGAGCTGGGGCGGGAGCTTCCGACGGACACCGGCCCCATCATAAAGCGCTGCATCCACACCAGCGCGGATTTTGACTATGCAGAGAACCTCTATTTCTCAAAAGGGGCCGTGCAGCTTGCGCGCTCGGCCATCCGGAAGGGGGCCTGCATCGTCACGGACACCCAGATGGCGAAGGCCGGCATCAACAAAAAGCTGCTGGCAAAATACGGCGGGGAGGTCTTCTGCTTTATGTCGGACGAGGACGTGGCCGCCCGGGCAAAACAGAACGGCACCACCAGGGCTACGGCCAGCATGGACAAGGCGGCCGGCCTTGAAAGACCGCTTATATTCGCCATCGGAAACGCGCCCACGGCGCTCGTGCGCCTCTACGAACTGATCACGGAGGGGAAGCTGCGGCCGGAGCTGGTGATCGGCGTGCCGGTGGGCTTTGTGAACGTGGTGCAGTCCAAGGAGCTGATCCTGCGCACAGACGTGCCCTGCATCGTGGCGCGGGGGAGAAAGGGCGGCAGCAACATCGCGGCCTGCATCTGCAACGCGCTGCTGTACGGCATGGACGATGTCCGGTAAAATGCAGCCGGACAGAACAAAGACAGATAAAACGGGGTTTAAAGAAAAAGGGGGAAGAAGGATGAAAGGGAAAGGTACAAAAGCGGCGGCGGTGTTTGCCGCGCTGGCACTGACGGGCCTGCCGGTCTGCGCGCAGGACGAGGAGCGGAGCCTGGTGGATCTGTTCTACACGTACACCCAGGACAATGTGGTGGTCTCCTATGAGGAGGGAAATTACCTCGAGCCCTCCGGGGATCTGGAATACCGCCTGTACGACGGTTTTTTGACCCTGTCCCAGACAGACTTAAACTGGGACGGCGCCGAGGAGCTTCTGGCCGTGCGGCTGAAACCTCAGACGGGAGAGAGCGGGCAGCAGGAGAACGCGCTGGTGGCGGAGGTCTATCAGCGGCAGGAGAACACGCTTCGCAGGAAGGCGCAGTACACGCTGGCCGAGGGCTTTTTGGACCGCACGGGGGCCGATATCGACGTGTTCGCCCTAAACGGGCAGGACGGCCAGATCCTGGTGTGCGAGTGCAAAGACACAGAAACACTGCTCTCGGACGGTGTGGAGTGGACACTGCGCGCGGTGGGATTTGACGGAACCGATTTTTACGAGGTCAAAAAGCTCACGCTCACGGGCAGCTTCTTTGAGGACGAATACATGGACAAGGTGTATGCGGCCGCGAACGATCTGGGCCTGTGGCCCTCCGACCCCGTGTGGACGCCGCTGGCGGACCAGACGGAGGTTGGCATTTTATGTTCCATCGACCGGCAGATCACGGACTATGACGGGGCCGCGGCCCTTTTAAACGGCGGGAGCGCGGAAAGCGTGCAGTATGGCACGACCAGCTTCACAAATTATGTCAACTCCGCCAGAGAAAACAAACTGTCGAAAGCGTTCTCCGCCGTGCCGGGTGCGGACGGGCAGGCCGCGCAGAACCAGGCAGGAGCGGCAGAGGGCGGCCAGCCGAACGCGGCCAACGGAGACAGCCAGCCGAACGCTGCCAACGGGGACAGCCAGTCGAACGCGGCCAACGGGGACAGCCAGCCAAACGCGGCCAACGGGGACAGCCAGTCGAACGCTGCCAACGTGGACAGCCGCCCGAACGCAGCCCAGGGGGACAGCCAGACCGGAGCCGCACAGGGATCCGGCCAGCAGGCGGGCGCGTACCACTATGCGCAGGATTACGTGATCCCGGACAGCGGCAGCCGCTACCTCACAGAGGAAGATCTGGCGGGGCTTACCGAGGAAGAAATCTTTCTTGCGCGCAATGAAATTTACGCAAGGCACGGTTACATTTTCAACGATGCGGCCCTGAGCGATTATTTCAACAGCAAGAGCTGGTATCAGCCGACAATTTCCGGGGAAGAATTTACAGAAGAATACGCGGCGCAGGTGTTCAACGACTGCGAGATCGCAAATATTTCGGCCATGGTGCAGTATGAAGAAGAACACGGCCTGAACATTGTGGACTGACTGTCTCTGAGCCCGGATGCGGAAGGGATGATACGATGAAGGAAAAGATAAGCGACGGCGTTTTTGCGGCGGTACTGACACTTTTTATCCTGTCCTGTTCCGTCACCCTGACATTGGCCTTCCGGCCATTGTACTATTATGATATCGGGCACCTGCACATCCCGGAGACATCCGGGTACGGCGTGGAGGAGATCCGCGCCAACTATGACGCGCTGATCGACTATAATCTGTCGCCCACGGCGGGAGAGCTTGTGTTTCCCACATTCCCCATGTCCCGGGAGGCCGGGATCCACTTTGCGGAAGTGAGAGGCATCTTTCAGGGGTTCCTCTGGATGCTTGCGGCTACGGCCGTGTGCGCGGCGGCGGGCATGTGGTACAAATGCAGACGAAAAAGATACGGCTGCCTTCTGGCGGCCGGGATCCTGACACCGTGCCTGCTCCTTGCAGCGGGCGGGATGCTTTTGATCGGCTGGGACCGGGCGTTCATCCTGTTCCATGAGCTGGTGTTCCAAAACGACTACTGGCTGTTCGACCCGGTCACGGACCCCGTCATCACCATTTTGCCGGACACCTTCTTCCTGCACTGCGCCGTGATGATCCTGGCGCTGGCGGGAGCGGGGGCGTGCGCCTGCCTGGCGCTTTATCGGCACCTGCAAAAAAAGGCGGAGGCTTCCGGCCGGGCGGAGCGTTTCCAAAGAAAACCATAAATTTTATTTTTCCTGTATATCGGCCCGAAAAGTGACGATACTCCCAGTGAATGATGAAAGCGAACAGAAAGGGGTATGGTCATGGCGAAAAAAGAGAAAAAGATCGATCTACAGAATCTGGAGCCAGACGAACAATTGAAGTATGAGATCGCGCGGGAGCTGGGACTTCTGGACCGTGTGCTGACGGACGGCTGGAGATCCCTGTCGGCCAAGGAGACGGGGCGCATCGGAGGCCTGATGACCAAGCGAAGGCGCGAGCAGAAAACAGAGTTATGAAAAATTTAGACCAGGACATCGAAACCGGAAACTTTAAAAATATCTATCTGCTGACGGGCGAGGAGGATTATCTGATCAGGCAGTACCGGCAGAAGCTGAAAAATGCCCTTGTCCCGCCCGGCGACACCGTAAACCTGAACTGCTATGAGGGAAAGAATATTTCCGTTCAGGAGCTGATAGACCAGGCGGAGACCATGCCGTTTTTTGCCGAGCGCAGGCTTTTGCTGGTGGAGGAAAGCGGCTTTTTTAAGAGTGCCTCCGAGGAGCTTTCCGCCTATCTGAACGAGCTGCCGCCCACCGCCTTCTTCCTGTTTGTGGAGTCGGAGGTGGACAAGCGCAAGGCCCTGTATAAGACGGTCAAAAACAAGGGGCGCGTGGTGGAGTTTACCAGGCAGAAACCGGATACCATCATCCGCTGGATCCTGGGTATTTTAAAGAGGGAAAACAAAAACATCACGCGGCACACCATGGATCTTTTCCTGGAAAAGACCGGGAACGATATGAACAACATCCGCTCGGAGCTGGACAAGCTGATCGCCTACACCGCGGGCCGGGATGTGATCATGCCGCAGGACGTGGAGGCCGTCTGCACGGAGCGGACGGAGAACAAGATCTTCGACATGGTAAACGCCGTCGCAGCGGGGCAGCGGCGCAGGGCCCTGGACCTGTACTACGATCTGCTGGCCCTCAGAGAACCCTCTTTGCGCATCCTCTCTTTGCTCGAGCGGCAGTTTAACCAGCTCCTTCAGGTAAAAGAGCTGCGGGGACACGGCTACGATACCGAGAGCATCACAGCGAAGCTGGAACTGCGTGACTTTGTGGCGGCCAGATCTGTGCGCCAGTGCGAGCGGTTTTCCCTGGAGACGCTGCGGAGCCTTGTGGAGCAGTGCGCCGTTTATGAGGAGGCCGTAAAGACCGGCAGCCTGAATGAAAAGCTGGCCGTGGAGCTGCTTTTGGTACAGTAAAAAATACCAGATTTTTTTTGACTAAAAAGAGAAGACATAACCTGACTGTTTTATAATGAAGTATCATGATAAAGGAGTCGGTGACATGAAAAAGTACAAGAGAATCAGAGACTTGCGGGAAGATAAGGATCTCACGCAGGCAAAGATCGCCGAAAAGCTGCATCTGACCCAGAGGACATACAGCCGCTATGAGAACGCCGACAGTATGATGCCGCTGGATATCCTGATCCAGATCGCGGATATTCACGATGTCAGCATAGACTATCTGCTTGAAAGGACAAATATTCCCACACGTTATCCGAAAGACTGAGCAATCCGCTGCCAGAGAAAATGGCAGCGGGTTTTGTTCATTTATCAAAGGATTAGCAATTGACGGAAATTCCCATTTGATTTATAATGTGGTACAGGGACAAAATCGGTATCTGTCTGAAAAATCGGTGGGAGTCAAAACAATGATCAAGAGCATGACGGGGTTCGGCCGCTGCGAGAACCAGCAGGGCGAGCGAAAGTTTACGGTGGAGATGAAAGCAGTCAACCACCGGTATTTTGATGTAAGCATCAAGATGCCCAAGAAACTGGGCTTTTTTGAGGCCGGCATCCGCGGGCTTCTGAAGGAGTATGTGCAGAGGGGAAAGCTGGACGTCTTCATCACCTATGAAGACATGACGGAGGAGAACTTTGCGCTGAAATACAACGAGAGGCTGGCGTCGGAGTATCTGAGATATTACCGCCAGATGGCGCAGACGTTCGGACTTGAGGACGATATGTGCGTATCTGTCCTTGGCAGGTGCCCGGAGGTCCTGACCATGGAAGAACAGGCGCTGGACAATGAGGAACTCTGGGCTATGCTGGAGGCGACGGTCCGAGGCGCCTGCGAACAGTTCACGGCCAGCAGGCAGCGCGAGGGAGACGCCTTAAAGAGCGACCTGCTTGAAAAGCTGGACGGCATGGAGAAAAATGTGGACGCGGTGGAGCAGCGCTTCCCGCAGATCATAGAGGCGTACCGGGAAAAGCTTGCGGATAAAGTGCGCGAGCTTCTGGGAGATACCCAGATCGAGGAGAGCAGGCTGGCCGCGGAAGTGGTCCTGTTTGCGGATAAGATCTGCACGGACGAGGAGACCGTGCGTCTGCGCAGCCATATCGGCAGCATGCGCGCGGAGCTGGAAAAAGGCGGAAGCGTGGGCAGAAAGCTGGACTTTATCGCCCAGGAGATGAACCGGGAGGCAAACACCATCCTCTCCAAGGCAAACGATCTGGAGACGTCTGATCTGGCCATCGATCTGAAGACCGAGATCGAAAAGGTGCGCGAGCAGATACAGAACATTGAATAGGTGGGGACAGAATTGGCTAGATTAATGAATATCGGCTTTGGCAACGTGGTAAACACGGCAAAGATCATCGCCGTGGTGGCCCCGGAGGCTGCGCCCGTCAAACGGATGGTACAGAATGCCAGGCAGCTTGGGAAAGTGGTGGACGCCACACAGGGCAGGCGGACAAAATCCGTGATCATCGCGGAGGACGATTTCATCGTGCTCTCCGCGTTGCAGCCGGACACCCTGGCAAAAAGGTTCCGTCTGAATTTCGACGACGAAAAGGGGGATGCTGATGAATAGGGGAGTCTTGCTGGTCATATCCGGTTTTGCCGGGACGGGAAAGGGGACCCTGGTTTCTGCGCTTTTAGAAAAATACGATAATTATGCCCTGTCCGTATCGGCCACGACGCGCGGTCCGCGCCCGGGGGAAGTGGACGGCGTGCATTATTTTTTTAAGACCCGGGAACAGTTCCAGGAGCTGATCCGCACGGACGGCCTGCTGGAATACGCCGAGTATGTGGGCAACTATTACGGGACGCCGCGCGGCTACGTGGAGGAACAGATGGCAAAGGGCCGCGACGTCATCCTGGAGATCGAGATGCAGGGCGCCTTAAAGATCAAAGAAAAATATCCGGACACCCTGCTTCTGTTTGTGGTCCCGCCCAGCGCGGACGTCTTAAAGGAGAGGCTTATGGGGCGCGGCACCGAGCCGGCCGAGGTGATCGACATGCGCCTGAAGCGCGCGGTGGAGGAGACGGCCTACATACGCCAGTATGACTATCTGGTGGTCAACGACGATCTGCAGACCTGCATGGAGGAGATGCACGCCATCATTCAGAGCGAGCATTTCCGGGTAAGCCGGAACGACGCTTTTGTGGAGACACTGGCAGAAGATCTGAAAAAATTTGACGGCTCAGGCTGCAAATAGAGAAATCAAAAATCAGGAGGAGAAAATTATGTTACATCCATCTTATGCGGAACTGATCAAAGCGATCAACGGGGACTCCGAAAACGAGAACCAGGTGATCAGCAGCAGATATTCCATCGTGCTGGCCACGGCGAAGCGCGCCAGACAGCTGATCGACGGCAGAAAGCCCCTGTCGAAGCCGGCCATCGACAAGCCGCTCTCCATCGCGGTAGATGAGCTGAGCAAAGGTCTGGTGAAGATCCAGCCGGAGGAGGAAGTCCCGGAGACGGACGCGGCTGAGGAGGAAGTGATGCTCGAAGAAGAGATCCCCGCGGATGATCTGGCGGAGGAGATCGCGGGCAGCGCGGAGGACAGCCTGTCGGAGGATATGGTGGAAGACCTTGCAGACGATACACAGGAGGAGCAGGCCGGGGAAGCGTAAGCCGGAACGGGGGTTTTTATGGAACAGGTAAGAGAAGTGAAAAAAAGTTTTTGTGTGCTGTCGGCGGCCTATATCGTGCTGGGGATCGCGCTTTTGGTGTGGCCGGACATCTCGGTGCGCACATTCTGCTACGTATTCGGGGTGGGCATGATCATCTTCGGCTGCGCGCATCTGATCATCTATTTCACAAAGGACAGGATGCAGAGCGTGATGCAGATGGATATGGTGTCCGGCATCGTCGGGGTGGCCACAGGCGCGTATATTCTGCTGAAAATGGAGTACATGCTTGAGATCATCCCCTTTGCCCTCGGCATCGTGGCTCTTCTGGGAGCAGTGATCAAGCTGCAGCACGCCCTGGATCTGCGGCGCCTCGGGGCGACAAAATGGTATATCCTGCTTGTGTTCGCGGCGGCGCTTCTGGCCTTCGGCGGCATTCTGGTGGCAAATCCCTTTGAGGGGCTGGAGATCATCGTGGTCCTGATCGGGGTGTCCCTGATCGTGGACGGAGTGGGGAACCTGCTGGGCATTTTCTGGCTGGGCCGTCTGGTGAAGCAGATCGGAAAGGCTGCCGGCGCTTCCGGCACGTACGCCGCGTACAATGCGATAGATGCGGAGGAGGTTTCCGTGCACGAATATCAGCCGCCCCAGGTAGATGAGGCGAAGCTGCCGGATATCAGCGGCGGGAGCACGGACGGGGACGGATCATGACAAACGTATTTCTGATATCTCTGGGCTGTGACAAAAATCTGGTGGATTCCGAGTATATGCTCGGACTTCTGCGCAGCAGGGGCTTTGAGATCACGGACGTTGAGGAAGACGCGGACGCGATCGTCATCAACACCTGCTGTTTCATCAACGACGCCAAAGAGGAGAGCGTGCAGGCGATCCTGGAGATGGCGCAGCACCGAAAAAACGGGAAGTGCAGGGCACTTGTCATCACCGGGTGCCTCGCTGAGCGCTACCGCGGGGAGATCATGGAAGAGATCCCGGAGGTGGACGCGGTCCTGGGCGCTTCGTCCTACGACGAGATCGCGCAGACCGTGGAGCGGGTGCTCGCCGGCGAGCGCTGCCAGCACTATCAGGATAAGAACCGCCTTCCTCTGCCGGATGTGAAGCGCATGGTCTCCACCGGCGGCCACTATGCATATCTGAAGATCGCGGAGGGGTGCGACAAGCGCTGCACCTACTGCATCATACCGAAGATCAGGGGGAGCTACCGCAGCGTGCCCATGGAGCGGCTGATCGCCGAGGCGGAGGATCTGGCCGGGCAGGGCGTGAAGGAGCTCATCCTGGTGGCGCAGGAGACCACATTGTACGGCGTGGACCTGTACGGGGAAAAATGCCTGCATGTGCTCCTTCAAAGACTGTGCGAGATCCCGGGACTGCGCTGGATCCGCATCCTGTACTGCTATCCGGAGGAGATCTACCCGGAGCTGATCGAGACGATAGGCAGGGAGAAGAAGATCTGTCATTATCTGGATCTGCCCATCCAGCACGCCAGCAACCGCATCCTGAAGAAAATGGGAAGAAGGACCACAGCCGAAGAACTGCGGAAGATCGTTGGGACCCTGCGCGAGCGCATACCGGATATCGTCCTTCGCACCACGCTGGTCGCGGGATTTCCGGGCGAGACCCAGGATGACCACGAGATTTTGATGGATTTTGTGGATGAGATGGAGTTTGATCGCCTGGGCGTATTTCCCTATTCCCAGGAGGAGGACACGCCGGCTGCCTCCATGGAGGACCAGGTCCCGGAAGAGATCAAGGAGGCCAGAAGAGACGATCTCATGGAACTTCAGCAGGAGATCGTCTTTGAGAAAAATGAATCCGTGTGCGGCAGGACAGTGACCGCTATGGTGGAGGGGTTCCTGCCGGAGGAAAATGTATATGTGGCGCGCACCTATGCCGATGCGCCCGGTGTGGACGGATATCTGTTCATCGAGACGCAGGAGACGCTGATGAGCGGAGATTTTGTGCGGGTAAAGGTTACGGAGGCGCGGGAATATGATCTGATAGGAGTGTTGGAAGATGAATCTGCCGAATAAGCTGACCGTTGCGCGGATGATCCTGATCGTTCCGTTTGTGGTCTGCATGATGCTGGGAGGAACGGGGAACCTGCGCTTTGCGGCGCTCGCCATCTTTGTGATCGCCAGCCTCACGGATACCCTGGACGGCTATCTGGCCAGGAAAAACCATCTGGTAACCAATTTCGGAAAATTTATGGATCCGCTGGCGGACAAGCTGCTGGTGAGCGCCGCCATGATCTGCCTGGTGTCCCTGGACCGGCTCCCCGCATGGGTCGTCATCGTCATCATCAGCCGGGAGTTTGCCATCAGCGGGTTCCGCCTGATCGCCTCCGACAACGGCATCGTCATCGCCGCAGGCTGGTGGGGAAAGTGCAAGACGGTGGCGCAGATGATCATGATCATCCTGCTGATCGCCGATCTGGGCGGGGTGTTCGATGTGCTGGAGCAGGTGTTCATCTGGACGGCGCTTGTTCTGACCGTCATATCCCTGGCGGATTATATCTGGAACAATAAAGATGTTTTGCGTATGCAGTCGTAAGATGGAGGAAGAAAAGATTTATGGTCGTTGAGTTGATTTCGGTCGGCACAGAGATCCTGCTCGGAAATATCGTGAATACCAATGCCGCGTATCTCTCGCAGCAGTGCGCCCTTCTGGGCCTGTCGCTCTATTACCAGACTTCGGTGGGCGACAACGAAAAACGTTTGGAGGAGACCTTAAAGACGGCGCTGGGCCGTTCGGACATCGTGATCCTGTCGGGCGGACTTGGACCCACCCAGGATGACCTCACAAAAGAGGTGGCGGCCCGGGTGATGGGACGCCGGCTCGTGGAGGATCCGCATTCCAGACAGCGCATCGAGGAATATTTTCAGGGCAGCTCCATGAAGAAGATCACGGAGAACAACTGGAAGCAGGCCATGGTGCCGGAGGGCTGCATCGTGGTGGACAATCAGAACGGGACGGCTCCGGGCATCATCCTGGAGGGGGAAGGAAAATCGGTGATCCTGCTCCCCGGACCGCCCAATGAGTTAAAGCCCATGTTCGAGCACGACATCTACCCGTACCTCAACGCCATGCGCCCGGAGGTGATCTGCTCCGTGATGGTGAAGATGTGCGGCGTGGGGGAGAGCGCGGTGGAGACCGAGATTAAAGATCTCATCGACGCGCAGACCAACCCCACCATCGCCCCCTACGCGAAGACCGGGGAGGTGCACCTGCGCGTGACGGCCAGCGCGAAGGATGAAAAGGAAGCGAGAAAGCTCATCAAGCCTGTTGTGAAAGAGCTGCGCAGCCGCTTCGGCGACCACATCTACACCCTGGATGAGCATGTGACCCTCGAGGAATCGGTCATCGCCATGCTCCGCGAGCGGGAGCTGACCCTCACGACGGCGGAGTCTGTCACCGGAGGCATGCTCTCCGCGCGCCTCACCAACGTGCCCGGCGCTTCCGATGTGTTTAAACAGGGCCTTGTGACCTACTGCAACCGCGCGAAGAGAAAGCTGCTGGATGTGAAAAAGACCACCCTGAAGGATTACGGCGCCGTCAGTGAGAAGACGGCCAGGGAGATGGCCAAAAACGGCGCGTTTATCACGGGTTCCGACATCTGCGTCTCCCTGACGGGGCTCGCGGGGCCCGGGACCGATGAGGACAAGCCGGTGGGCCTGGTGTACATCGCCTGCTCCTACAATGGAAATGTAAAGGTACAGGAGTTCCATCTGAAGGGGGAGCGCGCTAAGATCCGCGAGAGCGCGGTGGTGAAAGCGCTGACCATGCTGCGCGAATACATCCTGGAAGAAGTCAGATAGGTTTCTGCATCTGCTGCACCAGAGATACCAGACGGTCGATCCGGGCAGTCTCCTCGGGGGATCTCCCCTGCTTCAGGACATTCAGGATCAGATCCGTCTCCTCCCTGGAAAAAGCAGTGCCGTTTGTTCTTGACCTGGAAGCTGCTGCCATCAAAAATGGCAGCAGCTCATTTTGTTTCATGCCCCGCCCCTGGTCTGCCATCGACAGCAGCATCTGCAGCTTGGACGCGTCGATGTGCTGCAGGGACGGATGGTTGATCCAGCCGTTATCTGTCTGATTCATAACTGCCTCCCGGTTTCTAAGATATTTTCTGGATTTCCTGATATAGTTTCAGGGCGTTTATCAGGTTTAAGGTCTGGTCCAGGGACTGCCGCTGGGCGTCGGTGCAGTAGGCGCGGATATCCTGCAGCATGGCGTCCGGCTCCGTGTCCGGCGCGCTGCAGGCGTGTACCGGATTGTTATAATAAGAGAGCAGATTGTGCACCTCCATCGCCTTGACATAGACGGAGAAAGGCTTCTGCGCTGTTTGCGGCAGATAGGGGATGGCTGCTTTTAGTACCTGAAGACCGTCGCCGTCCGCTATGCGGTCCACGGCAGTCAGGGATGTTTTCGCAGATTCTTCCATAAGAGAAGACTCCTTTTGAGACTTTTGATAAATATATGCCGGCGGCCGGGCGTTTATGCGTTTCTGCGAAAAATTCTGCACAGGGAAAACAGAATGTTCATATGCTGTATTGTGGAGGATAATTTGATCCCCGCACAAGAATCGATCGGCGAAGGACGGGATTGCTATGAAGAAACATATTGTCATAGATGGAAACGCGTTTTACGAGGTGGATGAGGAATGCCTGGAGGCAAAAAAACGCTGCAGGGAGCAAAAGGAGCAGAGGATCAGGCGGGCGCAGATGGCGGAAACAGCGTCATTGCGGCAGTCAAGAAGAAGACCCGGCATATAGCCGGGTCCTTTTTTGACCGCGCAGCCGGCGCGGGTCTGCTTTTAGTAATTTCCGCCGCATCCGCATCCGCCGTTGCAGAACAGAAGCAGCAGGATGATCAGCCAGCAGCTGCTGCCGCCGTCGCAGCCGTTGCTGTTCGCGAAACTCGTGCCGTTGTTGCACAGAGACAGAAGAAGCAGGATCCAGAGAATGGAGCATCCGCAGTCGCTGCCGCCGCCAAAGATGGAAGTGCCCGCCGGGCTGCCGCCGTTTTCGCATCCGCATCCGCAGTTTGTAGCTGTTAAATCACTCATGTTGATTCCTCCATGAATTTTCTTTACACTTCAGACTATGCAGGAGGGTCCCCGGGCGTTACATCAGGGTTTCAAAAACGCGGTACAGATTTAAGGTGCCATATCCCCACTCCCGGTTCGGGTAGGACAGGGCGTTCTGGCGCACCGCGCCCCGGCACAGATAGTCCTTGACGGAGCGGTTTGTCAAAAGCTGCGGGACGAGCTGGTCCATGTTCCAGTTCAGCAGAAGAGCCACCGCTCCGGCGGCTACAGCGCTGGAGATGGAGCTTCCGGAGGTCCGCGTATAGCGGTTCAGAGGGGGCAGGGCGCTGCCCGGGCTGGTGGCGGGGACAAACACATCCACGCCGGGCGCGGCGATGTCCGGCTTGACCGCCCCGATGCGGGTGTAGCCCCGGCTGGAATCAATGGCGAGGCTTCCCGAGTAGGCGCTGTAATTGGACACGGAGATCACGGCCTCGGAGGTGGCGGGGCATGTGACGGTGGTGTAGGGGTCGGGATCTAGGAACACGGTTCCCGGGGAGACAAAGCCCGTGATGGGGAGCCACATGTGGAAGGAGCCCAGCGTCTGCCCGCTCCCGGACACCCCGATGCGCCAGATGCCGGGCGTGGGGCGCACAAAGCGCAGAACGATGAGCTGCGTCCCGGAGGAATACTCCGCAATCTCATAGGTGACCGAGAGGATGGTGCGCTCGGTCACGAATCTGACCGTGGCAGTGGAGTCCAGGCGCGGGGGAATGCGGGGAACCATCTCGCCGAGGGGAGAGGTCACGGAGATCCCGTAAAGATCCGGCACGTCCGCCCAGATTTCCAGAAACAGCCCGTCGGTGTCCTCGTCCACCAGGACTTCCACGTCGAAAGCGGGGTCTGCGCTGCCCGGCTTGTGATAATAGTGATGCGCCATTCCGGTCTCGTTTCCGGCGGCAGCGGTACAGAAATTTCCCGGAAAATCCAGGATGAAGGACAGTTCGCGCTCCAGCGGGGAATTGCCCGCATGGTCGCCCTGGTTGGTGCCGAGCCCCAGACAGATGACCAGAGGCATCCCGCTGGATTGGGAGAGCGCCAGCAGATAGCGCACGCCCATCATGATGTCCGTCTCCTGGAAGGCCACGGCGTCCCCGCGGATGAGAAAATAATCCCGCAGGTTCTGCTTGGCCGGCTTCAATTTTACCATGGCGATCCGGGCTCCCGGCGCGGCTCCCGTAAAACCGTCGGCCGGATCCGCGCTGCCGGCGGCCGCCCCGGCCAGATAGGTTCCGTGTCCGTCGGTGTCCCGCTGCGGGACGACAGCATAGGGATCTTCCGAAAAGAGTGCGCGGTTGATGTCCTCAGAGCGGTACACACTGCCGTACCCCGTGTCGAAGGGCGGCGCATTGGACGGGGCCGTCTGGTCCCAGATCTCCAGAATACGGGTGCTGCCGTCCGGATAGCGGAAAGCGTCCAGGGTGTAGTCGATGCCGGTGTCCAGAAAGCCCAGCAGGACATTTTCCCCGGTGTAGCCGAGGGAGGGCTGGATCTGGACCCGCAGGATGCCGGACGCCTCCAGGCCGGCGGTGTCCAGGGTCGTGTAGAGTTTCGGGACCTGGGAGTAGCCGATGCCCTCCGGGAGCAGATCTCCCTCCAGGGGGATGTGCAGGACCCCGTACAGGGCGCACAGCTGCTGGGCGCTCAAATAGGAGTATTCCTCCAGAAAATCCTTGATCCTGGAGATGGAGACGGGCACGATCGCGTCAAAATAGTCGTTGGAGTAGATCTTTTCCTGCAGATCAGGTTCGTTCATAGCAGTTTCCATTTCTCTTTTTTCCTATTGTATGACAGATGGGCAGATCGCAGAAGCGGCAAAGAAGGACGGCGTGCGCGCACGCCCGGGACGTTGCAGAGCACAGAGGCGGCAAAGAAGGGCGGCGGACGTCATGCGCGCGTACGGAAGTGCGCATCCTCTGCCCCGTGACATATCATAAGATAAGAGAGAAAAGGGCCGTGCGGCGCGGAGGAAACGATGAACAGGGCAAGAAAGATCATCCATGTGGAGGAAGTGTGGGAGCGGGGATATACGGGAAAAGGGATCGTGGCGGCCGTCATGGACACGGGTGTGTGCATGCATCCGGACTATTGGGACCGCGTGCTCGCCTTCCAGGACTTTGTGGGAGGCGGCAAAGCCCCCTACGACGACTACGGGCACGGCTCCCATGTGACGGGCATCCTGGCCGGGGACGGGACAATTTCCCGCACGTACCGCGGCGTGGCCCCCGACCTGCAGGTGGTCCACTTAAAGATCCTGGACAAAAACGGGAACGGGAAGCGCGGGGATGTGGTGCGCGGCATCCAGTGGGTGCTGCAGAACCGGGAAAAATACCATATCCGCATTTTGAATATCTCCGTGGGGACGGTGCGGGAGGGGGACGTGCTGGATGAGCCGCTGGTGGAGGCCGTGGAGCAGGCCTGGGACGCGGGCATCGTGGTGGTGGTGGCCGCGGGAAATATGGGGCCCATGCCCCAGAGCATCACCGCGCCGGGAAACAGCAGGAAAGTGATCACCGTGGGCTCCTCGGACGATTCCGCCCCGGTGTATTCCGGCAGGGGGCCCACGAAGAACTGCGTCTGCAAGCCGGACATCGTGGCCCCGGGATCCGGCATCGTCTCCTGCAGCAGCCAGTGGCAGGGCGGGCCGAAATACTGCAAAAAGAGCGGCACCTCCATGGCCACGCCCATGGTGTCCGGCGCAGCCGCCCTGCTGCTCTCCAAAGAACCGTGGCTGACCAATGTGGAGGTAAAGATGCGCCTGCGGGAATCCGCGGTGGATCTGGGCCTTCCCCACAGCCGCCAGGGCTGGGGCCTCTTAGATGTGCGCCGCTTCTGCAGGCTCTAGGCAAAGCTGTACTGGCTCTGCCGCCCTGGATGGAGTCCGCCCTGGCTTTCACACTTCGGCTGCGGACTGCCCGGCGCGTTCAAGCCTAGTTGGATTTTACCTGGTTCCAGAACTCGTTGTAGACCGAGTCCATCTCATCGCCCAGGAAGCGGTAGGCCGTGCAGTTCTCCAGCATCTCGTCCGTCGGGAAGGCGATCGTGCTGCTGCGGATGTTCTCGTCCTCTATGAGCTCCTGCGCGGCGGTGTTGGGCGTGGAGTAGGTAATGTAATCAAAATTCATCAGCGCGATGTCGGGACGGCAGAGAAAGTTGATAAACTTCTCCGCGTTCTCCTTGTGCTGGGCGTTTTTCGGGATGACCCAGGAGTCGATCCAGATATTGCTGCCTTCCTTCGGGATCACATATTCCAGATTGGGGTTTTCCCGCTGCGTGAAGATGGCCTCGCCGGAATAAATGACGCCGAGCGCCGCCTCGTTGCCGATCATCTTGTCGCGCACCTGGTCCACCACGTATGCCTGCACCAGGGGCTTCTGTTGGATCAGAAGATCGCGGGCGGCCGTCAGCTCGTCCAGATCCGTGGAGTTTAAGGAGTAGCCGAGCGAGCAGAGGGCGACGGCGAAGGCGTCGCGCACACTGTCCTGCATCAGGATGCTGTCCGCGTACCGCTCATCCCACAGGACGCTCCAGCTGTCGATGGGCTCGTCCACCTTGGTCTTATTGTAGAGGATGCCCAGGGTGCCCCAGCAGTAGGGGACGGAGTACTGGTTGCCGGGGTCGAACTCCGTGGATTTTTCCAGATAGGTGGAGCCGATGTTCTGGATGTTCGGGATCTTGTCAAAATCTATTTTCGCCAGAAGATTTTCCTCGATCATGCGCTGGATCATGTAGTCGGAGGGGCACACCACGTCGTAGGCGATCGCGCCCGTCTTGATCTTGGGGTACATGATCTCGTTTGTCTCAAACTCCTCGTAGATCACCTGGATGCCGGTCTCTTCCTCAAACAGTTCCAGAACGGCCGGGTCCATGTACTCGCCCCAGTTGTAGACGATCACGGAGTCGCCGCCGGTCAGGCTGCTCTGGGAGCCGTAGTAGATGCCGCCCGCTATCACCACGAGCGCCATGAAGGCCGGGAGGACCCTGCGAAGCGCCATATACCGGATCCGGGTGGCGCGGGTGATGGTCTTTTTCACGTGGGATTCTTTTTTCTCCGGGGAATAATTGACCAGGATCAAAAGCAGGAGCACGGTCACAAAGAGCAGGGTGGAGAGCGCGTAGATCTCAGGCTTGATGCCTTTGCGCACCTCCGTGTAGATTTTCGTGGAAAGCGTGTCGATGCCGGGCCCCTTGGTAAAATGTGTGATCACAAAATCATCCAGGGACATGGTAAAGGAAAGAAGAAAGCCGGAGAGCACCCCGGGCACAATGTCCGGGAACACAACCTGGAAAAAGGCGCGCAAGGGGGAGGCCCCCAGGTCCAGGGCCGCCTCGTAGGTGCTGCGGCTGGTCTGGCGCAGCTTTGGCATCACGCTTAAGATCACGTAGGGGATATTAAAAGTAATGTGGGACAGCAGGATGGTGCGGAACCCCAGGCCGATGCGCAGGGCGATAAAGACGAGCATCAAAGATACGGCCGTCACGATCTCCGGGTTTACCATGGGGATGTTCGCGATGGCCATAAGCGCCCGCCTGGAGCGCCTGCCCATGACCTGGATGGCGACGCAGGCCATGGTGCCGATGACGGTGGCGGCGATGGCGGAGAGCAGGGCGATGATGAGCGTGGTGTAGAACGCGTTCATGATCTGCTCGTTCTCCAGAAGGTTCCGGTACCACTGCATGGTAAAGCCGCCCCACTTGGCCCGCGTCTTCGACTTGTTAAAGGACAGGACGATGAGAGTGACGATGGGGGCGTACATCAGCACGAAGATCAGCCCCAGGTATAATCTGCGCAGAGCCTGTTTCATCAGAACGCACCTCCCGTCTCATCTTTGTCGTATTTGTTCACGATCCCCATGCTGGCGATGACGAACACCATCAGAACCAGGGAGAGGCCGGAGCCCAGGTTCCAGTTGTTCCCCTGCTTGAAGGTCTGCTCGATCACGTTGCCGATGAGCAGCACCTTGCCGCCGCCCAGGAGGTCGGAGATGACAAACGTGGTCATGGCCGGCACAAACACCATGGTAATGCCGCTGATGATGCCGGGAACGCTCTGGGGCAGGATGATCTTTAAGAACGTCTGCACGCTGTTGGCACCCAGGTCGCGGGCGGCGTTCACCATATCCTGGTCCAGCTTGACCAGCACGTTGTAGATGGGGAGCACCATGAAGGGCAGAAAGTCGTAGACCATGCCCAGCACGATGGCGTAGGGCGTGTTGATGATGTCGATGGCGGGCAGGTGCAGAAGAGCGAGCACCTGGTTGATGACGCCGTTCTTTTCCAGCAGTGTCTGCCAGGCCAGGGTGCGCAGCAGAAAATTCATCCACATGGGGAGAATGAAGATCAGCACGATAAAGCTGGACTGGCTTAAGCTGGACTGGCTCAGGATCATGGCCAGGGGATAGGCCAGCAGCAGACAGATGACCGTGCAGAGAAAAGCCAGCAGCAGGGACAGCCCGAGAGCCTTCAGGTTCTCCGGCGTGGTGATCTTTGCGATATTTTGCAGGGTAAAGCCGCCGTCCGCGCTGGTCAGGCCGTACCAGACGATCAGAAACAGCGGGATGATGATAAAAGAAACCGACCAGAAGAGATACGGGCCGGCAAGCAGCCGTCTACGCTTCAAGGTTTACCGCCTCCTCGTCCTCCGATATGGGCTTGTTCATGATCTGGATGTCGAAGGGCACCACGCGGATGCCCACCTCGGTGCCGACGGGGAACATCTCGTAGCTGTGCACCAGCCACTCGTAGTTGTTCGCCGTCACTTCCATCTCATAGTGGACGCCCTTAAAGATCAGATGCGTGACGACGCCGCGGATGGTGCCGTCCTCGGGTTTTACCAGATCCACGTCCTCCGGGCGGATGACCACGTCCACCGGCGTGTTCTTGCCGAAGCCCTCGTCCACGCACTGGAACGTCGCGCCCAGGATATTGACCAGGCGGTCCTCCACCATAATGCCGGGCAGGATGTTGCTGTCGCCGATAAAATCCGCCACGAAGGCGTTTTCCGGCTCGTTGTAGATCTTCTCCGGCGTGCCGATCTGCTGGATGTAGCCCTGGTTCATGACCACGATGGTGTCGGACATGGTAAGGGCCTCCTCCTGGTCGTGGGTCACGTAGACAAACGTGATGCCGAGCTCCTTTTTCATGCGGATCAGCTCATACTGCATGTCCTGGCGCAGTTTTAAGTCCAGGGCCCCTAAAGGCTCGTCCAGGAGCAGCACCTTCGGCTCGTTCACGATGGCGCGGGCGATGGCGATGCGCTGCTGCTGGCCGCCGCTCAGGGATTCCGGCGAGCGGTTCTCATACCCCTCCAGGTTGACCAGCTTTAAGGCGTATTTGATCTTGTCGTCTATGTACTGTCTGCTCTTGTTCTTGATCTTCAGGCCGAAGGCGATGTTCTCCGCGACGCTCATGTGGGAGAAGAGCGCGTATTTCTGGAACACCGTGTTCAGCTGGCGCTTGTTCGGCGGCAGGTGCGTGATGTCCTGCCCGTCGAAGATGACCTGGCCGGAATCCGGGGTCTCAAAGCCGCCGATGATGCGCAGAGTGGTGGTCTTGCCGCATCCGCTTGGGCCCAGCAGCGTGAGAAATTCATTTTCCCGGATATACAGATTCAGCTCGTCCAGCACCGTGTGGCCGCCGTAGGCCTTGGAGATATTGGAAAGATCGATCAGTTTGTTGCTCATCAGCGCACCTCCCGTAAAGATTCAGACAAATTATATACAGTATACCGAATTTGAAGAATATCGTCAATAGAAGGGGAAATAAAAAAAACCATTAACAAACAGAAAAAAATATGCTATCATCGTGGTAGCAAACATGTTCGGAGCGATAAGTCCGGGAAAGGATAAAACATGGGACAGGATAAATATGTGGCATATGTGGGCACGTACACGCACGGGAGCAGCGTGGGCGTCCACGTATATGATCTGGATGTGGAAAACGGATATATGACGGAGCGGGACGTGGTTCCGGTAAACAACGCCTCTCATCTGACCAAATCGACCAACGGGAAATATCTCTACTCCATCGCGGACGAGGGCGTGGAGGTGCTGAAGATCGACCCGAAGACCGGGGATCTGACCGCCATCAACAAGGTGGGCATAGACGGCATGCGCGGCTGTTTCCTCTCCACCGACCAGCAGGGCAGATTCCTCTTTGTGGCGGGGTACCACGACGGAAAAGTGACCGTGGTGCACACCCACCGGGACGGGAGGCTCGGCAGCGTTATGGACGGCATTTTCCACAAGAGCATTTTCAGCGTTGCGGAGCGGAATTTCCGCCCCCACATCAGCTGCGTGATGCCCACGCCGGACGGAAAGTTCCTCTGCGTGGTGGACAGCGGCATCGATCACATCAACATCTACCAGGTAAACCCGACCAGCGGCAAGCTGAAACTGCTGGATGTGGTGCGCTGCGAGCTGGAGTCCGGGCCCAGGCTGATCCGCTTTGGGAAAGACGGACGGTTCGCCTATGTGAACTGCGAATTGAGCAATGAGATCCTGGTCTACACCTACGACGGCAGCGGGAAGATTCCAAAATTTGAGCTGATCCAGAAGGTGGATTCCAGGATGGATAAGCAGGAGAGGGGCTGCGCAAGCTCCGGCCTGCGTGTCTCTCCCAGCGGCAGGTACCTGTACTGCTCCACGGCGGGGGACAACAGCGTGAGCATTTACGACATCGACCAGAAGCTCGGCACCTTAAAGCTGATCTGCTCCCTGCCCATCAGCGGAAAATACCCCAAGGACATCGACGTGTTCCCGGATGAGAAGACCCTGGTAACCTTAAACCACGAGTCCAACGAGATCCGCTTCTTTACCATCGACTATGAGAAAAAGATCATCGTGATGAAAGGGCGTCCCATCAAGATCGACACGCCCAACTGCATTTTAATCTCCAAAGTGGAAGGGGAATGAGAAGAAACGCGCCGCAGCGCTTCGCCGCCTAGCTTCGCCGGGCATAGAAACGCTCCACGCCGTCCATCCGCGCGGTCATGTTGGCGAGCAGTGCGTCCGCCAGCACAATGGCGGTCATGGACTCGACCACCACCACCGCGCGGGGCACCACCACCGGATCGTGGCGTCCCCGCACGCTCACCTCGATGGGCTGCCCGTCCCGCGTGACCGTTTGCTGGGGATGGGAGATGGAGGGCGTCGGCTTGATGCCGGCGCGGAGCAGCAGGCGGCTTCCGTCGCTGATGCCGCCCAACAGGCCGCCAGAGTGGTTGGTGGCTTTTTTTATGCCCTGTTCGCAGGGGATGAAGCTGTCGTTGTTCTCGCTGCCCAGGGCCCTGGAGACGGCAATGCCATCGCCGATCTCAAACGATTTGACGGCCCCTATGGAGCATATGGCCTTTGCCAGATTGGCGCTCAGCTTGTCGAACACCGGATCGCCCAGGCCCGGGATCATGCCGTCCGCGATGCACTCCACCACGCCGCCGGCCGAGTCGCCGTTTTTGCGGCATCCGTCCAGAAAGTCCGCCGCAAGCTTCGCGGCCTGCTCATCCGGCATATGGAACGGATTTTGGCGGATCTGCGACGGGTCAAACCGCGCGGGGTCGATCTTTACCGGGCCGATGGAGCGGGTGTAGGCCGTCAGATGGATGCCCAGGCGCTCCAGGATCTTGGATGCAACGGCCCCGGCAGCCACCCTGCCGATGGTCTCGCGGGCGGAGGAGCGCCCGCCCCCGCGGTAGTCGCGGAAGCCGTATTTTGCGTCGAACGTGTAGTCCGCGTGGCCGGGACGGTAGTAATCTGCGATCTCGCTGTAATCCGCGGAGCGCATGGAGGTGTTGCGCACGAGCATAGAGATGGGGCAGCCCGTGGTCTTCCCCTCAAACACGCCGGAGAGGATCTCCACCGCGTCGTCCTCTTTACGCGGCGTGGCGTATATGGACTGGCCGGGCTTGCGCCGGTCGAGAAATACCTGGATGTCTTCCTCCTTCAGGGGAAGGCCGGCCGGACAGCCGTCCACCACGACGCCGATGGCGCTGCCGTGGGATTCCCCCCATGTGGTGATCTGAAATATTTTTCCGAATGTGGAACCTGCCATAGTGAATACCTCCGATATGATGTATTCCCAGTATATCGGATTGTGAAAAAATTGTAAAGTTCTTTGGTTTCATTGACAAATTTTGCGTATAATTTTATAATAGGTAAACGTAAGTACCAGTCAAAGAAAAGGTGAAAAATTATGAAGTGGATCATGAAACTGGAACGAAAATTCGGCCGTTATGCCGTCCGGAACCTGTCGGCGTACATCATCGCACTCTACGCGGCAGGCTATATTATGCAGGCTTTGAGCCCGTCCATCATCGGCTATCTGACCCTGGAGCCCATGTACATCCTGCGCGGCCAGGTGTGGAGGCTGGTCTCCTGGATCCTGGTGCCGCCCTCGCAGCTGGGGCTGTTTACCATCATCATGCTGTATTTTTATTACTCGGTGGGCACCACCCTGGAGCGCACCTGGGGTGCGTTCCGCTACAACCTGTACATTCTGTCGGGCGTCGTCTTTACCGTGCTGGGCGCGTTTTTGCTGTACGGTATTCTGCGCCTGATCTATCCGTCCATCCTGCCCTCCATGGGCGGCGCTTTCAGCACCTACTACATCAGCACCTCCATTTTGCTGGCCTTCACGGCCACCTATCCCAACGCGGAAGTGCTGCTGTATTTCTTCATCCCCATCAAGATGAAGTGGCTGGGCATTTTCTACGGCGTCATGCTGCTCATCTCCTTCCTGCAGACCGGCTGGCCGGGCAAGGTGGTCATCCTGGCGTCCATTCTCAACTTCATCGTGTTCTTTTTGAGCACGCGCAACCTGCACCGCTACTCGCCCAAGGAGCAGCAGCGCAGGCGGGAGTTTAAGAAGGCCGTGGCCCCCTCCAGGGCAAAGGCAGAGCAGGGGACGCACCACAAGTGCGCGGTGTGCGGCAGGACCGAGCAGGACGGGGAACATCTGGAATTCCGCTACTGTTCCAAGTGCGCGGGAAACTACGAGTACTGCCAGGACCACCTGTTTACGCACGAGCATGTGAAAGCGCCTGAAAACAAGTAGGCGAAGAGGGACAGATCATGGAGAAAGTAAAAAAGATTTTTAAATACCGCATCAGATCTCTGGCGGTCAATCTCATCCTGCTGATCCTTCTGCCCGTGCTGACGCTCATCTGTCTGGAGTTTTACACCCACGTGCCCTGGGATCTGTCGGTGCCCATCTTTTTTCTGAACCTGGGCTTTTACTACCTGCTGTTCGCCCTGTTTACCTTCCTGTTCGGGAGTGCGTCCGCGGGATACGCGGCTGCGCCGCTCCTGCCCATGCTGTTCGGGCTGGCAAACTATTTCGTGGTGGACTTCCGGTCCGCGCCCATCGTGCCCTGGGATTTCTATTCCATCCGCACGGCGGCCTCCGTGGCGGGAAACTTTGAATATAAGATCACCGGGAAACTGGCGGGCGTGGTCCTGGGCTTTGTGCTCATCTGCCTGATCGGCAGCAGGATCGGCCTGAAGGTAAAAGACCTGCGGGTGCGCCTGCTGTGCCTTGTCTTATCGGCGGCGGGCATGTTCGGCTACATAAAATATGTCGGCACCGACGCGGCGGTGGAGACCTTCGGCCTCGACACCACGCTTTTTACGCCCAACGTGCTGTACCGCAACAACGGCATCGCGGCGGGCTTTCTCGGAAACCTGAAATTCCTGATGGTGCAGCAGCCGGACGGCTATTCCCCGGAGGCGGCCGAGGAGGAGGCGAAGACGACCCTTGCGCAGGAAACTGAAACTGTGCAGAAAACCGCGCAGAAGGGCACGGATGAGGAGCTCCCCAACGTGGTGGTCATCATGAACGAGGCTTTCTCAGACCTGGGCGTGTTCGGCGACTTCGAGACAGACTTCGATTATATGCCCTTCATCCACTCCCTGCAGGAGAACACGGTAAAGGGGAACTGCTATGTCTCCGTGAAGGGGGGCAATACGGCAAACTCCGAGTATGAATTCCTGACCGGGGACACCATGGCGTTCCTCCCGGCGGGCAGCGTGCCCTACCAGCAGTACATCAAGGGGGATATGCCCACCCTGGCCAGCTACCTGAAAAACCTCGGCTACCAGACCGTGGCCATACATCCCTACAACGCCTCCGGCTGGGCGCGCAACAAGGTGTACCCCTGGTTCGGGTTCGACCGCGCTCTGTTCCGCAACGACTTTATAAACCCGCTGCTGATCCGCAATTATATCAGCGACAACTCGGCGTTCAACAAGATCATCCAGCTGTTCGAGGAAAAACCGGAGGGCGAAAACCTCTTTGCCTTTGAGGTGACCATGCAGAACCACGGCGGGTACAGCAAGGACGTGGAGGGCTTCGAGGAGACCATCCATCTGACGGAACTGAAAAATAAGACTACCCAGGTGCGGGCGGCGGAAAAATATCTGACGCTGATGCTGGAGAGCGACCGCGCCTTCGAGATGCTGGTAAACTATTTCCGCGAAACGGACGAGAAGACCATCGTGCTGATGTTCGGCGACCATCAGCCGTCGGACTACGTGACCAATGTCATCTTCCGCCTTCTGGGCATCGACCGGGAGACCTCCGACGAGGGGTATTTCAACAACTACATCGTGCCCTTTGTCATGTGGGCGAACTACGACATCGAGGAGGAAGAGGTGGACGCCGTCAGCGTGAACTACCTGAGTTCCCTGCTGTTTGAGAAGGCGGGCATCCCGCTGACCGGCTACCAGACATACCTGAAGGAGCTGCGCACACAGATTCCGGCTATCACCGCAAACATGGTCATGACCGGGGACGGCACCCGGTACCGCTTCAATGAGGGCGAGGAGCTGGTAAAAGAGCAGCTGAACGCGTACAACATCCTGACCTACAATCACTTGTCGGACGTAAAGCACCGCATAGAGGGCTTTTATGACCAGGCTGTACAGTAGCCTTCTTTTGTCCGGCACCTGGCAGCGCCGGGAACTGTGGTTTTTATGACCAGACGGCACAGCAGGCTTCTTTCGGAAGAGTGAACTTTGCAGAGAGAAAATTTTATAAAGAAACGGAGAGAATAATATGAGCAATTACAGAGCAGAGACAAAATGCATCCAGTCGGGCTGGATCCCCAAGAGGGGCGAGCCCAGGATCCTGCCGATCATCCAGAGCACCACGTTTAAATACGACACCACGGACGAGATGGGCAGGCTGTTCGACCTGGAGGACAGCGGGTATTTTTACACCCGCGTGCAGAACCCCACCAACGACGCGGTGGCGGCGAAGATCGCGGATCTGGAGGGCGGCGTGGCGGCGGTGCTCACAAGCTCCGGGCAGGCGGCCAATTTCTACGCGGTGGCGAACATCTGCGAGGCGGGGGACCACATCGTGGCGGCGGCCACCATCTACGGCGGCACCCACAACCTGTTTTACTCCACCTTGAAGAAGATGGGCATTTCCTGCACCTTTGTGGACGCGGACGCGGATGAGCAGACCATCGCGGCGGCGTTTCAGCCGAACACCAAAGTGCTGTTCGCGGAGACGATCGCAAACCCGGCGCTGGTCATCCTGGACATTGAAAAATTTGCCCGCATCGCGCACGCGCACCAGGTTCCGCTCATCGTGGACAACACCTTTGCCACCCCCATCAACTGCCGGCCCTTCGAGTGGGGCGCGGACATCGTGGTGCACTCCACCACCAAATACATGGACGGCCACGCCATGCAGGTGGGAGGTGCCATCGTGGACAGCGGCAATTTTGACTGGGACGCCTGCGGCGGAAAATACAGCGGGCTGACCGAGCCGGATGAATCCTATCACGGCATCGTATACACCAAAAAATTCGGCAAGAAGGCCTATATTACCAAGGCCACCGTGCAGCTGATGCGCGACCTGGGAGCCATCCCCTCGCCCATGAACAGCTTCCTGCTGAACGTGGGGCTGGAGACGCTGGCCCTGCGGGTGGAGCGCCACTGCTACAACGCGGGGCGCATCGCCGAATATCTGAACGCACACGAGAAAGTGAGCCACGTGAACTACGCCGGGCTTCCGGGGGACAAATACCACGCGCTGGCGCAGAAATACATGCCGAAGGGAACCTGCGGCGTCATCTCCTTCGAGCTGAAGGGCGGCCGCGAGGCCGCGGTGCGTTTTATGGATAGCCTGAAGCTGGCCGCCATCGTGACCCATGTGGCGGACGCACGCACCGGCGTACTCCACCCGGCAAGCCACACCCACCGCCAGATGAACGACGAGCAGCTGAAAGCGGCGGGAGTCTCCCCGGGCATGATCCGCCTCTCGGTGGGTATCGAGAACGTGGAAGATCTGCTGGCGGATCTGGAGCAGGCGCTGGAAAATGCGTGACGGGCTGCCAAGGATGCGGCTTCGCATGACAGGCTGCTGACGGCTGCGCGCTGCGTGTGCGCTGTATGCTGCGCGGGTTCTGCATAGCCCATATTCGTATCTGCATATACTATGGCCGAATTATGTGCAGAAAATCCGACCACTCTCTTGATTTTTTGCATATAAACCGATATAATAATGTGCAGAAACGGAGGGCGAAGTATGAGAAATTTTGATTACTCTTTTTTGAATAACGGGCTGTTGCCGGCCGGTCTTGTGAATCTGACCGCGAATATTTCGGCGCTTAAAACCATGGCGGGTGTCCGAAAAGAGGAATACGCACATATTTTTACGGAACTGGAGGCGGTCGCCAAGGTGCAGTCTATCAAAAGCTCCAACGCCATTGAGGGAATCGTCACCAGTGACGAACGTATCGCCGCCATTGTCAATCAGAACAGCGCACCCCTAAACCACAATGAGGCAGAGATTGCCGGATATAGGGATGCACTGAATGTCATCCACCTGGGCTTTGACCATATCGACTTTACACAGCGGGATATTCTCCGTCTGCATGAGATGATGATGTCCATTGCCGGTTATGAATACGGCGGGCAGTACAAGACGGACGACAACGTGATCTTGGAAGTGGACGCAGACGGCAATCGACGTGTGCGGTTCCGCCCGGCCTCCGCCGCAGAGACACCGAAAGCGATGGAACAGTTGGAACTGGCCTATCTTGCAGCACGGGACGACGCGAATATCAATCAGCTTCTGCTGATCCCCTGCGTGATTTTGGACTTCCTCTGCATCCACCCGTTCCAGGATGGCAATGTAACAACGAGATACCAGCAGGAAGCGGCATAAACAGCGGCAAACTGCTTTGTATATAAAATTGAATCTTGTATAAATCAAGGGCTGTTCATCTTTTCAGGTGGATGCCCTTTTATATTTGAAATAACATCTATGCTATTCTAGAATATTTTCAAGAATCTTTCGTCCGGCGTACAATGATGCTATGATATGGTAAGGATGCCTGTCATACTGCGGGCTTTCAGAAAGGAAAAGAACATGATCTACATAACAGGTGATACTCACGGGAGCTTTGCCCGTGTGGAAACATTTTGTGAAAAAATGGGCACTACGAAAGAGGACATACTGATTATCTTGGGTGATGCCGGAATCAATTTCAGTGGCGGCAGACATGATAGAATGAAGAAGGAATATTTGGAAACCCTGCCGATCACATTTTTCTGCATCCATGGGAACCATGAGCAAAGGCCCGGAACCATCGAAACATATAAGGAGAAAATGTGGCATGGCGGGTCCGTGTATTTTGAGAAAGAATACCCCTCCCTGCTCTTTGCCAAAGACGGGGAAGTTTTCGATCTGATTGGGCGGCAGACCATTGTCATAGGCGGTGCTTACAGCATTGATAAAATGGTACGGCTAATCTACGGATACGGTTGGTGGCCGGACGAACAGCCTTCGGATGAAATTAAGCAGTATGTGGAGAGGCAGCTCGACGGCCTGGGCTGGAGGGTGGATGTGGTACTCAGTCACACCACACCACTGAAATATGAACCGGTAGAAATGTTCCTTCCTGGGATTGACCAGAGCAAGGTAGACAAATCTACGGAAAAATGGTTAGACCGAATAGAGAAACGATTGGAATACCGTAAGTGGTACTGCGGACATTATCATACAGAAAAACGGATTGACAGGCTGGAAATCATGTTTGAGAATTTTGCCGTGTTTGATGCAGAGAACTGACGAAGCATAAAATACATTTCCATAGGGCGGGTATCGGTGCCGGAATAATCTGGCGGTCGGTATCCGCTCTTTTTACGCTTTTACGGATTACATAGGCGTGTATTCTGTTCCACTACGGGGCCGGGATACACGCCTTTTTTGTTTTTCGCCATAAACAGAAATTTGAGAAAGCGAGGTGAATGTAAATGAGCAACACTGCAAGAGAACCGTCTGCGCAGGGCGGGCAAAAGCTGGACATCAGCGTTAAGGTCTATCCTGTGCAGGACGGGAAGAACCTGTTGGCAAACGCTTCCGTGACGATCGGCGGGTGCTTTGCCATCCGGGGTGTGCGTGTCATGAACAGCGAAAAAGGCGCGTTCGTATCCATGCCCCAGCGCAAAACAGCGGAGGGCGAGTACAAGGACATCTGCTTCCCTACGACTGCGGAGATGCGCAAGGCGGTGAACAGCGCTGTCCTGGGCGAGTACCAGCGGGCAATGTCAAAGACCGAGAACCGCGATTCGGTGCTGGATGCCGTTAA
>CANRIR010000008.1 GCA_947630735.1 uncultured Marvinbryantia sp. | reverse complement strand
CAAAGCTACAGACAAAAATCAAAAGTCCACAGTATCTGAATTGTATTAAACCACAATATCAATAAAAAGAAAGGAAACGTGGTGTATTCGGTTATGAATACATCATACAAGAATAAAATGGAAAAGTTTTGATAAAAATACAAAAATGGGCTTGTAAATTAAAAATAGATTTGTTATAATATGTGATGTAAATTTTGGAAATGCGAATCGGGGAGAAAAACATGAAAAAGGGGAAACATTTTTTGCCGCTGTTTTTAGCAGCGACACTGTTTGCTGGCGCATTTTCAGCACACGTGCCCGCCGAAGACTACGGGGAAGACGAGCAGTACGAGGAGGACGGCCAGTACGGGGAGGACTCCTACGAGGATCCCGCAGAGGAAGACGGGGAGTCGTCGGAGGTCGTGGACGCTTACTATGACGAGATCCAGTCGAACGAAGTGAGCGGCTGGCCTCAGGGGGACGCGGTGCAGGCGGAGGCCGCCATCGTGATGGACGCGGAGACCGGAGCGGTGCTGTACGCCAAGGATATTGGGGAGGTGCTCTACCCCGCCAGTATCACAAAGATCATGACGGCGCTCCTGGCACTGGAAAACGGAAATCTGGACGATGTGGTCAAGTTTTCCGAGTATGCGGTTTACAGCATCGAGTACGGCAGCTCCCATCTGGGACTCACAGAGGGGGAGGAGCTGACGCTGGAGCAGTGCCTTTACGGCATCCTGCTCGCTTCTGCAAATGAGATCTCCAACGCGGTGGCGGAGCACATCGGCGGCGATGTCACACATTTTGTGGAGATGATGAATGAGCGGGCGGCGGAATTGGGCTGTGTCCACACACATTTTGTGAATCCGCACGGGCTTCACGACGAAGATCATTATGTCTGCGCATGGGACATGGCGCTGATCATGCGGGAGGCGCTGCGGAACCCGAAATTCCGCGAGATCATCGGGACGGTGGAGTACTTTTATCCGGAGACCAACCTGGTGGATGAGAAGCGCTATTTTATGAATCATCACAAAATGATCTCTGAGGAAGGCGAGCTGTACGACGGCTGTATCGGCGGGAAGAACGGTTTTACGGACGAGGCGTGGAACACGCTGGTGACGGCCGCCGAGCGGGACGGGCAGGAGCTGATCTGTGTGGTCCTGAAGGTTCCCGGGCAGTACGAGTCCTACGAGGAGACGCGTGTCCTTCTGGATTACGGGTTTGACCATTTCAGCAACGTGCAGGTTTCCAATGCCGCTTCGCCGGATATGAAGATCGTGGGGATCACGGATGAGGCGGAGCTTTCGAGGATCCAAAAGGCGGATATCCTGAAGCCGCCGTTCTCCATGGTGGGGACCACTATGGTGACGCTTCCGGAGGGCGTGCAGGAGTCGTCCCTGGTTAAGACCATGGATTTTGCCTCCGGTACTCTTTCCTACTCTTATGCGGGGCAGACGCTCGGGAGCGTGCCGTTCACGTACACGGGTGAGTGGGAGACAGAAGCCCTTACGGAGACGGAGACTTCCGCCGAGAGCGAGACTGCCGCGGCAGAGGCGTCAAAGCCGGGGTCGTTCCTGCAGAGTGCAAAGGCATTTTTCGGCAGGGTGGCAGACGGCGCGGCGAATGCGTATGAGACCATGGATTCCTTTATCGAGGAGAACACGGTGACCGCCGCTATCTTGGGCGCTCTGCTTCTGCTGCTGTTTGTGCCGCTTTTGTTTCTGGCGCTGATCCGTCAGAGAAGGTACCGCCGCATCATGAAGCTGCGGCAAAAAGAGATGGAGGAGCGCCAGCGCCTGGAAGAGGAGATCGAGAGAAAATCGGCAGCGCAGATCGAGGCGGAGCTGCGGGCGGAGGCCCTGCAGATCCAGCTTGAGGAAGAAAAGCTGAGGCAGACCGCCGGCGACCGGCAGAAGCCGAAGATGCCGCCGGAGGAAGCGAATGCGGCAGACGACACGGCGAAAGGAATCCCTGTGACAGGACAAGAAGGCGCGGCAGAGGAAGGCGCCTTGACAGACGGCGAAGGCGCGGCGGAAGAAGACGCCGCGGCAGACGAAGAAAGCGCGGCAGGGGAAGACGCCGCAGAAGAAGAGGAATATATCGAAGTTCCGATCGAAGAACAAGATAACGAAATAAAAGAAAAATAAGGGAGGAAGAAGTATGAATTGGGTATCACCGATCAAGGACGAAGAGACATTGAAGAGATTTAAAGAAGCGCTGCGCGAAGTGGACGACAAGTACTATATCTTGTTTGAAATCGGCGTTGGGACAGGCATGCAGCTTCAGGAGATCCTGAAGTTTAAAAATAAGGACATCCGCGGCAAGGATAAGATCGAGGCGTCCATCGGCACAAAGAACATAAAGAGGACGTTCACCATTCCGAAGGATCTAAAAGAGACCATCAGCAAATATACGGAGGGCAAGGATCCGGACGCTTACCTCATCCAGGGCCACGCCAGTTCTTCCGCGCCGCTTTCCAGGGAGCAGGCTTACCGTGTGTTTAAGAGTGTGGGCAAGGAGATGGGCTTAAATTCCATCGGCGCGCAGACGATGCGCAAGACCTTTGCCTGGAGATATTATAAGAACACCAATGATATCTACTATCTGCAGAACCTGCTGAATCATGCTTCTCCGTCCATCACCTACCGCTACATCGGTGAGAAGCCCAATGTGGAAGTGGTATTAAAGAAAATGACGCCGGAGGAGAACGAGAGGAGCCGCTATATGCTGTACAAGGACGGCAGCGGCAAAAAGAGGATGAAGGCGATCGTGGATCTGTTCAAGAAGCTGGAGAGCGAGCTGGACAATCCCTCCAACAACGATGCGTTCTACGGAAGGCTGGACTGCCTGCTCACCGAGGTGGAGCAGCTGGTGGAAAACTTTAAGAATACGAAGTAAGGCAAAAAATTGCAGCAGACGATGTCTGCTGCAATTTTTTGTAACCGGGTCCCGCGGCTGGTTCAGTCCGCCGGGGCCTGTTTTTTTAAGATCTTTTTGCGGTAGCGCTCCTGAAGCTCGCGGGCGCGCTCCTCGTCGATCAGCTTGAGGGTCTTCACGCAGAAATATCCGCGGTTGTCCTCCGTTTTTTTAACCCGGATCTTTCCCTTCAGGAAGCCGTGGTCCGGGCAGTAGGAGAGGGAGCAGTAGTTTTTCCCGCCGGTGGGAAACCAGGGGAGCTGCTTTGCGGCCGTGTTCCCGCAGAGGTAACATTTGGTGGAAGTGACATTGCGGTCGCGCATGCACGCGGGCCGGGTGGGAAATTTCCGCGACACATATTTTGCGTAAGTCTGGAAGACTTCGAAAATTTCTTCACTTGCTTTTCGGGGAATCCGGAAGTAGTCGATGGAGTAGAATGCGAGAAGTTTTTCGTCCGGGATCCGGCGGATCACAGACGCGGTGTAGTAGGCGTCTGAGAGCGCTTCGTGAAAGGGTATGTCTTTTTGGATGTTCAGCATGTCCACGGCGTATTCCAGCGCGCGGCGGCTCTTTCCGTCCTCGTAGGTCAGGCTGAATATCTTCTGAATGTCGTAAAACCTGAGCGGGAAGGGGAAAAAGTTGGGGAGCTTATAGTGGCGGATATTCCGCTGAAGCTCCAGAAGATCTAAGGCGCCCCAGGTGCAGTACCGTGCGTCCTCGCCGCACCACTTCCGGAAACGCTCTATGACCGCGGGGAAAGGATCCGCATGGCGCAGAAGCTCCGGCTGGATGTGAATGATCTCCCGGGTCCGAAAGTGCAGGCGCGGGTAGACGGATGGCCGGATATACTCATGGAAGCGGCCGATCTCCTGCTTTTCGCTGTTCAGTTTAATGGCCCCGATCTCCAGGATCTCAAAGGGGATGTCGTGTTTTTCGTTCTCTTTGCCGTCCGGGCACTGGTTCCATTCCAGATCAAATACGATATAGTCCATAACGCCTACTATTATACACAGATGGACAGGAACTGTCAAAGTATTTGGTCCCAGATTTTCCGCATTGTTAAAAGCGCATAAATTTCAAACGAAACTTTCGTCAATTTGATGTCTGGAAAAAACAGCCGACAGAGGGATGGGCAGATGTGACAAGCCGTTCATGGAAATTTTGTGGATTATCGGTATGGAGATTTTCGTGCAAATAAGATATACTTTACGCATGGGCAGTCGTATGGAATACGCCTGCAAAACTATTTGATAAAAGATCAGGAGGAAAAGTGAAATGGCAAGTTTATCTTTGGAGCACATTTACAAAAGATATCCCAATGGTTTTGAAGCGGTGAAAGACTTTAACCTGAAGATCGAGGACAAGGAATTCATCATTTTCGTAGGTCCTTCCGGATGCGGTAAGTCCACGACCCTTCGTATGATCGCTGGTTTGGAGGAGATCTCCGAAGGTACATTGAAGATCGGCGACAGAGTGGTAAACGATGTTGAGCCGAAGGACAGAGATATCGCAATGGTATTCCAGAACTACGCTCTGTACCCGCATATGACGGTTTATGATAACATGGCGTTCGGTCTGAAGCTGAGAAAGACCCCGAAGGATCAGATCGACAAGATGGTGAAAGAAGCTGCGAAGATCCTTGACCTTGACAAACTGTTAGACCGTAAGCCGAAGGCTCTGTCCGGCGGTCAGAGACAGCGTGTTGCTATGGGCCGTGCGATCGTTCGTGACCCGAAGGTATTCCTGATGGATGAGCCGCTGTCAAACCTGGATGCTAAGCTGCGTGTTCAGATGCGTATCGAGATCTCCAAGCTGCATCAGAGACTGGGCGCTACCATCATCTACGTTACACATGACCAGACCGAGGCTATGACGCTTGGTACCAGGATCGTTGTTATGAAGGACGGCATCGTTCAGCAGGTAGATTCCCCGCAGAATCTGTACAACAGCCCGGGCAACCTGTTCGTGGCAGGCTTCATCGGCTCTCCGCAGATGAACTTCCTGGATGCGGTTGTAAACGTAAACGGCAGCGACGTTGACCTGAAGGTTGGCGCGTTCGACATCAAACTGCCGAAGGATAAGGCGAAAGCCCTGATCGACGGCGGCTATGCCGGAAAGACCGTTGTTATGGGTATCCGTCCTGAGGATGTTCACGACGACGCAGCGTTTATCGCACAGTCTCCGGACACCGTAGTGGAAGCGCAGATCCGTGTATACGAGCTGCTCGGCGCAGAAGTGTTCCTGTATTTCGATCTGGAGAACTTCCCGATGACGGCGCGTGTAAACCCGACCACCACAGCGAGAACAGGCTCCAACGTGAAGTTCGCTCTGGATGCTACCAAGATCCACGTATTCGACAAAGAGACCGAGCTCACCATTACCAACTAGTTTTTCAAACGGCATTTTTGACGGGGGTGCGAAAAGCACCCCCGTTTTTAGTGCGCAGGCCCGGGCAAGGAAACTTGACAATTATTTTTTGGTATATTATACTGTGATGTATGCGGCTGATCCGTGGGACACGGCGCTTTGCGGGAGGAAACCATGAAAAGTCAGTTCCGATATATTCTGAAGATCATATTATTCAGCTGTCTGCTTGTCTGTATGTCGGCGGGGGTATCTGCCGAGGAGGAGCGGGAGGCTTATTTCCGGAATACGAGCCAGGGCACGTACTACATCTATCACGGCAGGGTGGTGACCGGCGCTCATTACATCAACGGAAGGCCCTTCTATTTTTATAAAGAGACCGATCAGGGAAAAGTGACGGGCCAGATGGCCGTCGGCCTGCAGAAGATCAGCGGGCAGTATTATTATTTTTATCCGGCTACCACGAGCACCCGTGTGAGGGGCCAGATGGCCACCGGGTTCGCGCAGGTTCCGGCTTCCGGCGGAACGAGCTATGCGACCATGTATTTTTACCCGTCCGGGAGATATATGGGCCAGGCGATCTCCGGGGGAATGAAGCGGCTCAACGGCAAAACATACTGCTTTACCAATTCCGGGATCCTTTTGGTCGGCCTTCGGGTGCTGGACGGCAAAATATATTACTTTGCGGAGCATGGCAGCGCGAGGGGCCAGATGCAGACAGGCCTCGTAAAAGCCGGCAACGGAAAGACCTATTATTTCGGCCCTTCGGGTGCGGCGCAGAGCGGCTCGATCACGATCGGCAATACGATCTATTACTTCGACCCGAAAACATATCAGATGGATCCCGCAAAGACGAGGCAGGTGACCGAGCTGGAGACGCTCTGCAACAGCATTGTCTCCAGGGTGGTGAGCAGCGGCGACAGCCGGGATGTGAAGCTGAGCAAACTGTTCCAATATGTTACCTACAATTACGAATATGTCAGAGTCACCTGGGGGATCGGCGTGCCGGGCTGGTCCAGGACCTACGCCCTGAACATGCTGAAGTCCGGCGGCGGGAGCTGCTACAGCTATGCGTCGGCGTACGCGTACCTGGTGAAGGCGGCGCTCCCGGATCTGAACGTGCGCGTGGGCTGGGGTTCCACACCTGCGGCGGGAGGCGGTCTGACGCCGCACGGCTGGTGTGAGATCAACATTGACGGCACCTGGTTCGTGTTCGACCCGGATCTGTACCGCTATGTGTACTATGGAAGCTGTTACTATCAGACGATGGGCCAGGTGGGCGGCTACTATTACAACCGAAATTATGAGACGGCCGTCTTTGGATGACCGGGCGCCCGCGGACGTTTGAGAAATGCGCGCCTCGCCGGCAATGAAAAAGGAAACTGTAAAACTGCACATAAAGAAGGAGAGGAAGATAATTATGAAAAAGAGAATGTGGATGCTGTCCATGATCGCGGTCCTGTCGATGGGGACGGCGGGCGCTGTCTTTGCGCAGGACGCGGAGACGGAGACGGAAACAGCGACAGAGATTACGACCGAGGCAGAGGATGAGGATGTTCTGGAGACCATCATCCTTCAGCCGGAGGGGAAAGACAAAATCGAAGTGGCAAACACGGCGAAAGTGAACATTCGCTCCGCGTCGGTGGAAGTGGACGAGGAGACCAACCTTGCAAAGGTAACCCTGGCGGGCAAGGACGGCACGCTGTATGAATTTGAGAATGTGAACTACGAGGATATCACCGAGGCGGAACTGGTGAAGGCGGGCGCGTTTTTGAAGATCCTCTACACCGGAAAGGCTTCCGGGGAGAAGCGCAGCGCGGGCCAGAAGGGCGAGCTTATTTATGATGAACCGACAGAACTTTTCGCCATCGACGACGTATATATGAGAAGCGAGCCTGACAATGAAGCGGAGATCCTGGATGTGATCAGCCGCGGCGACAAGCTGGAGGTACTGGGCGAGACGGCCACCCACTTCAAGGTGAATAAGGACGGCGTGGAAGGCTACGCGTCCAGAGTCTGCATCAGCGAGGATGAGCAGGAAGCCATCGCGGCGGTGCAGGCGGAGGCAGCGGCACGGCAGGCGTCGGCTCCGGCCGCACCGGCGGATAACGGCGGCTATACGGGCGATACCGGCTATGTGGGAGTCTACGAGGTGTCCCGCCAGAGATTCGACGACTGCGACGGCAGCGGCCACGGCTACTTTGCGATCACATATTCCGACGGCAGCGTGGCATACGAGGAGTATTAATACAGGAGACCTGAGACAGGATCATATGTGACATCGGACTGCCGCCGGCAGTTCCCTGGAAAATGACAGGGAGCCGCCCGCGGCAGTTCTTTTCATTGCCGCGCGAATGTGATAAAATAAATAAGGATACAAGGATACACCGCCCATGCAAAATCGCACTTCAGAGGACATGCGTGCCATGCAAAATCGTGCTGCGCACGATGGCACGCTGTACATCATAATCGCTTTGCGATTATGATATAAATCGTGCGATGGGCGGCATGCATCACGATTTCCTGCGTAAATCGTGATAATAAACGCGTGTCCTCTGAAGCACGATTTCACGCCCGCATGAAAATATACTGCGAATGGCGTGCGCAGCAAATGGCAGGGATATATTATGAAGAAAACATGGATTCCAATCAGCGCCGGGGTGCTGATCTGCATCCTGCTGATGACGGGTATGTGGGTCTACTATCGGGTGAGTACGCGCGGGATCGATCTGCAGGAGATCGGCAGCCAGGAAAATTATGACCGTCATTACGTGCTGATCGCGGACGACATCGGCACCAGCCTCTGGAACAGGGTATATGAGAGCGCACAGCAGGAAGCTATGAGTACCGGCGCGTACCTGGAGCTTCTGGACACCAACGTGATGACCGATTACACCGCGGAGGACTATCTGCGGATCAGCATCGCGTCGAAGGTGGATGGCATCATCATGCGGCCCGGGGGCAGCCCCAGGATCCGGGAGCTGATCAGCGAGGCCGCCCGGAACGGGATCCCGGTGGTGACGGCGCTGGAGGACGACTCCGAGAGTGAGCGCATCAGCTTTGTGGGCATCAACAGCTATCAGATGGGCACGGCCTACGGGGAGGAGATCTTAAAGCTGCTGCCGGAGGGGCGGTCGGATGTGCTGATCCTGGTCAACGCCAACACCCGGGACACCGGGACCAATCTGGTGCTCTCCCAGATCTCCAATCTGGTGCGGGAGCAGGCGGGCCCCGGCAGGACGGTGGAGATCGAGCCCTGCGACATCAACATCTCGGAGAATTTTGATTCGGACGAGGCGATCCGCGATATCTTTGTGAACCGCAGAGAAATACCGGACATCCTGGTCTGCCTGGACGAGGTGATCACGGAGTGCGCGTACCAGGCGCTGGTGGACTACAACCAGGTGGGCAACGTGGATGTGATCGGCTATTACACCTCCGACACCATCCTGGACGCCATCAAGCGGGGAACCATCGCCACCACGGTCACATTCAGCACCGAGGAGATCGGCCGGTACAGTGTGGACGCTCTGAATGAGTATCATTCTCTGGGCCATGTGAGCAACTATTTTAACGTGGGGCTTGAGGTGCTGAACAGGGAGAATGTGGACGATTTCCTGCCGCAGGAGGAAATGCAGGAGAACTGACGGGGAAACGGATATGAGAACGGGAATAAGAGCAGGGAGAACTTTTTGGAGCAGAACATCCATACAGAAAAAGATCCGCTGGACCCAGATCGCGATGATGGCGATCATCCTTCTGATGAACCTGTTCATCTACCGGCAGATCAACCAGACGGTAAAGCGCATCGACGCGGTCTTTTCCAGCAACATCACCGTGAACGAGCTGGAGCAGACGCTGGAACAGATCCAGGAGACGGTCTACGAGTACCTGAACACCAAGAGCTCCTCCGCACTGGAAGACTACTACCGGTATGAGCAGGAGTACCGCGGGATGATCGAGCTTCTGAACAGCCGCAACGTGGACAGCGAGGTCAAGATGCTGGAGAAAAATATCCGCAGCATGTCGGAGACCTACCTGGAGCGAACCGGCGAGACGGTGCAGGCCAAGCGCGGGCGGAATGTGGAGCGCTACAAGTCACTCTATGAAGACGCGACGCAGCTGTTCCGCTACATAGAATCCTATATGTACAACCTGAACAATCTGAGATTTCACATGAACGCGGACAACTACCAGGTGCTGCTGCGCGTCATGGGCGTGCTGGAGAGCATGAGCATTACCGTGATCGTCATTGTGTGCCTGATGTGCCTGTTCGTCGCCGTGTACCTGATCCGCAGGATGATCGGCCCCCTGACCGGGCTGTCGGTGGCGGCCAACCAGGTGGCGGGCGGAAACTTTGACGTGCAGTTCCCGGAGGCGGTGGCTGACGACGAGGTGGGGATCGTGACAAACGCGTTCCACCAGATGGTGGACAGCATCCAGGAATACATCGAAAAGCAGCGCGTCAGCATGGAGAACGAGGCCAGGATGAAGGAGCGGGAGCTGACCATGGAGACCCACCTAAAAGACGCGCAGCTGAAATATCTGCAGGCGCAGATCAACCCGCATTTTCTGTTCAACTGCCTGAACGCGGGATCGCAGCTGGCGGCCATGGAGGACGCGGAGCGCACGGAGATCTTTGTGTCGAAGATGGCAGACTTTTTCCGCTACAACGTGCGCAAGATGCAGGAGGACGCCAACCTCTTCGAGGAGATCGAGGTGGTGGACAACTATATTTACATTTTGAATGTGCGGTTCGCGGGAGATATCCAGTACCAGAAAGAGGTGGACGGCGGCGTGGAGAACATCCGCGTGCCCAGCATGATCCTGCAGCCCGTGGTGGAGAACGCCGTCACGCACGGCATACGGGACCGCATGGAGGACGCCCGGATCTGGCTGCAGGCAAGGCGCGAGGAGGAGCAGATCCGCATCGTTATAAGAGACAATGGAAAGGGAATGACCCAGGAAAAAATACAGGATGTGATGTCGGGGAACCGCCGGCGTACGGACCAGGACGGAGATTCCACCGGCATCGGCCTGGACAATGTGATGAGCCGCCTGCGGCTCTACTACAACAGGGAAGATCTTTTTCAGATATACAGCGAGGGCCCGGATATGGGCACGGAGGTGACTATCCTGCTCCCGCTTTCCACAGAAGGAGGACAGAATGTACCGGATCTTATTGGCGGATGACGAAGGCATCATGCTGGAGTCTTTAAAAAATATCATTTCCAAAAATTTTGCGGGCCAGTGCGAGGTGGTGACGGCCAAATCCGGCAGACTCGTCATTGAGCAGGCGGAAGTCTGCCATCCGGACATTATCTTCATGGATATCCAGATGCCGGGCATCAACGGCATCCAGGCCATCCGCGAGATCCGCAAGTTCAACACTTCCGCATTATTTTATGTGATCTCCGCCTACGACAAATTCGACTACGCCAAGGAGGCCCTGAACCTGGGGGTAGAAAAATACCTCACCAAGCCGGTCACCAAGAGCACGGTCATCTCCGTGGTGCAGGAGGCCATGGAGAAGGTGGACAAGATACGCGCGAGCCGGAGCCGGCAGCTGGAGATCCAGGAAAAGCTGGAGATCATCGTGCCGGTGGTGGAGAGCGGGTTTATCAACAACATCATGTTCCAGAACGACGTGGCGGATCTGAATTATTATAAGCTGCTGCTGGACATCCGGGAGGACTACGGCTATGTGATGGTCATCGAGTTCGGAGCGGATTATGAGGACGGCCGTCTGGTGAGCCCGGTGGGGATGAGCGTGAAGGCGCAGGAGTTTTACCCGGAAATGTGCGCCGTGGTGAAGTCTTATTTCTCCTGCATCACGGGGCCCATCATGTCCAACCGCGTGGTGGCGGCTGTGCCGCACGCGGAGGAGAAGATGGCCTTCGAGGAGCGCGCCCGCATCATCGAGACGGCGCGGGAGATGGCGGCCCGCCTGGAGGAGCGCCTGCAGGCCAAGTTTCGGGTGGGCATCGGAAAGATCCGAAAGATAGAGGATCTGAGCGGATCCTGCCAGGAGGCGATCCGGGCCCTCGGCGATCCCATCAGCAACGTGGCCCACGCGGACGATCTGCGCATCGAGGGAAATTATGTGGAATCCTTCCCAGCGGAGACGGAGAAGAATATGTTCCGCATGCTGCTGCGCGGGAACCTGAACGGCATGGTGGCGGAGGCCAACCAGTTTTTCGACTGGATGGTACAGTGCCACGCGGACGAGAAGAACAACATCCGCCTAAAGGTGCTGGAGTTTGTCACCTGGGGCGAGCGGGAGGCGTTTCATCTGGGCGCGGTCAACTACGGGTTCAGCTGGCGGCGCGATTACCTGGACACCATCATGTCACTGAATGATTATGAGGACATCCGGGCCTGGTTCCTGGAAAAGATGATGCAGGTGTGCTGCAGCATCCGCGACCGGAACGAGGAGCACTCCGAGTCGGTGGTGGAGAAGGCCAAGGCTTACATGCTAGAGAACTTTCAAAAAGAGATCTCCCTGGACGACGTCTCAAAAGAGGTGAATATCAGCCCGTATTATTTCAGCAAGATCTTCAAAGATGAGTCGGGGGAGAATTTCACGGAATATCTGACCAGGATCCGCATGGACAAGGCTCGCGAGCTGCTGGAGAACGGATCCCTGAGCATCAAAGAGATCGGCGTGATGAGCGGGTACAGCGACCCCAACTATTTCAGCCGGATCTTCAAAAAGCATCTGGGCGTCACCCCGCGGGAGTACAGAGAGAGGTATTATAAATGAAAAGAGACGTAAGATATCTGGCGGCCGCGGCGGCGTGCGCGGGAATGCTCCTGACATCCGGCTGCGGCAGCAGGCTGCAGGAGGTGCAGGCCCCGGCACCCAGGGAGGACAAGCTGCAGATCGGCTTGAGCTTCGACTCGTTTGTGATCGAGCGCTGGACCCGGGATCGGGATATGTTTGTCTCCACGGCCCAAAGCCTGGGGGCCGATGTGAACGTGCAGGTGGCAAACGGGGACGTGCAGGAGCAGATCTCCCAGATCGAGTATTTTATCAAAAAAGACATGGACGTGATCGTGATCATCGCCATCGACGGCAATGCCCTGTCGGACGTGGTAAAGCAGGCGCAGGACGAGGGCATCCGGATCATCAGCTACGACCGCCTGATCAACAACGCGGGCACGGATCTGTACATCTCGTTTGACAACACCATGGTGGGGCAGCTGATGGGCGAGGCGCTCAAGGACGCCTGCCCGGACGGCGGGAAGATCTTTGCCATCAACGGCTCCCCCACGGACAACAACGTGAGCCTGGTGGTGGACGGCTTCCAGAAGGCCATCGAGGGGAGCGGCCTGGAGACGGTGTACACAGACTACTGCGACAACTGGCTGGCGGAGCTGGCCTTCGACGCGGTCAACGAGGGCCTGTCCCGCGACCGGGATATCGTGGGCGTGATGTGCGGGAACGACGACCTGGCAAGCCAGGCCATCCGGGCCCTGTCCGAGAACCGCCTGGCCGGGAAGGTGGCGGTGGTGGCCCAGGACGCGGAACTTTCCGCCTGCCAGAGGATCGTGGAGGGCACCCAGACCATGACGGTGTACAAGTCGGTGGAGGAGCTTGCGCGCACGGCCGCGGAGATGGCCGTGGCCCTGGGGAAGGGCGAGGAGGTGGAGTCCACCGGGACCATTTACGACGGGAGCGCGGAGGTGCCGTGCTACTACATCGATCCGGTGGCCGTCACGGCGGACAACATGGACGAGGTGATCATCGACAGCGGCTTCCACCAGAAGGAGGACGTGTACCTGAACATCGGCTATGTGGACACGGCCGGCTCGGCGTCCAGGTAAAGCCGGGCGCATGGCTCTTCGGCCGGAAAACGGCGGTAAGGCGGGACGATTTTTGTTGCGAAAAAGATGGAAATGCTTTATGATGATACCAAGGTCAAAATACCCTTTATAAAAGATAGAGGTGACAGATTATGATTTCAGGACAGATAATACAGACATCGATCGAAGAGCTCCGGGCGATCACGCGGATAGATCTGTGCGTGACGGACCTGGAGGGAAATATTGCGGCGTCCACCTTGCCGGAGGAGGAGATCAACAGGGAAGCGGTCGCCTTTTTTGTGGAGTCCGCGGCGGAGAGCCAGGTGATGCAGGGCGATCACTTTTTTAAGATACTGGACGACGGCGTGCCCGCCTACATCCTGATCTCCCGGGGCAACGGGGACGACGCCTACATGATCGGCAAGATCGCGGTGAGCCAGATCCAGAACCTGATCGTGGCATACAAAGAGCGGTTCGACAAAAACAACTTCATCCAGAACCTTCTGCTGGACAACCTGCTTCTGGTGGATATCTACAACCGCGCCAAGAAGCTGCACATAGACATTGAGGCGAAGCGCATCGTGTACCTCATCGAGACGCGCCAGGAGAAGGACACCAGCGCCAGGGAGATCGTGAAGACCATGTTCGGCTCCAGCGCCAAGGATTTTATCACGGCGGTGGACGAAAAGAGCATCATCCTGGTAAAGGAGCTGGGGGAGAACGAGGGGTACGAGGAGGCCGAGCAGGTGGCGCGGACTCTGCTGGATATGCTGAACAGCGAGGCCATGTCGCAGGTGCGGGTGTCCTACGGCACCATCATAGACGAGATCCGCTCCATCTCCAAGTCCTACAAGGAGGCCAAGATGGCCCTGGATGTGGGCAAGATCTTCTACGGCGACAAGAAAGTGATCGCGTACAACACCCTGGGGATCGGGCGTCTGATCTATCAGCTCCCGCTGCCTTTGTGCGAGATGTTCATGAGCGAGGTGTTCGGCGGCCGGAGCCTGCCGGAATCGCTGGACGACGAGACGCTGACCACCATCAATAAATTCTTTGAGAACAGCCTGAACGTGTCGGAGACGTCGCGGCAGCTCTACATCCACCGCAACACACTGGTCTACCGGCTGGAGAAGCTGCAGAAGAGCACCGGGCTGGACGTGCGCGTGTTTGAGGACGCGCTGACGTTCCGCATCGCGCTGATGGTATCAAATTATATGAAATACATGGAAAAGCAGGAATATTGAGAACGGCTTTGACAGAAATATTTGCGAAGACAGAGGAGGACTCAAAAAAATGATAAAATTGCTGGAGGGCGGAGCTTATCTGCTGCACGGGACCGAGATCGTGGAGGAGGGCCCGGACGCGCAGGCTGTCTTAAAGAGCAGGCTGGGCGAAGCGCCCGCGAGGGAGCAGGCCGCGCAGAACACGATCGCGTACAACATTTTAAAGGAGCACAACGTCTCCGGGAATATGGAGAAGCTGCAGATCAAGTTCGACAAGCTGACCTCCCACGACATCACGTTTGTGGGAATCATCCAGACGGCGCGCGCGTCGGGGCTGGAAAAATTTCCGGTGCCCTATGTGCTGACCAACTGCCACAACAGCCTGTGCGCGGTGGGCGGCACCATCAATGAGGATGACCACATGTTCGGCCTTACCTGCGCGAAGCGCTACGGCGGGGTTTATGTGCCGCCTCATCAGGCCGTCATCCACCAGTTCGCCAGGGAGATGCTGGCGGGCGGCGGAAAGATGATCCTGGGATCCGACTCCCACACCCGTTACGGGGCCCTGGGCACCATGGCGGTGGGCGAGGGCGGACCGGAGCTGGTAAAGCAGCTGCTCTCCAAGACCTACGACATCAACATGCCGGGCGTGGTGGGCGTGTACCTCACGGGGAAGCCCATCGAGGGCGTGGGCCCGCAGGACGTGGCGCTGGCCATCATCGGCGCGGTGTTCGCCAACGGCTATGTGAACAATAAAGTGATGGAGTTTGTGGGGCCGGGCGTGGCGAACCTGAGCGCGGATTTCCGCATCGGCGTCGACGTGATGACCACGGAGACTACCTGCCTGTCCTCCATCTGGGAGACCGACGGCGCGATCAAAGAATTTTATGAGATCCACGGCAGAAGCGGGGATTACCGGGAGCTGAAGCCGGGGGATGTGGCTTATTACGACGGCATGATCGAGGTGGATCTGTCGCAGATCCGACCCATGATCGCCATGCCGTTCCACCCCAGCAACACCTACACCATCGAGGAGCTGAACGAGAACCTGGACGACATCCTGGCGGACGTGGAGAAGCGCGCGCTGGTAAGCCTGGACGGCGCGGTGGATTTTACCCTGCGCGACAAGGTGCGCGGCGGGCGGCTGTATGTGGACCAGGGCATCATCGCGGGCTGCGCGGGCGGCGGTTTTGAAAATATATGCGCGGCGGCCGACATTCTGAAGGGAAGATCCATCGGCTCCGACGAGTTTACTTTGAGCATATACCCGGCCAGCACGCCCATCTACATGGAGCTTGCGAAGAACGGACGGCTGGCGGATCTTCTGGCCACCGGGGCCATTGTGAAGACGGCGTTCTGCGGACCGTGCTTCGGCGCGGGGGACACGCCGGCCAACAACGCGTTCTCCATCCGCCATTCCACCAGGAACTTCCCGAACCGCGAGGGCAGCAAGCTGCAGAGCGGACAGATCGCGTCCGTGGCGCTGATGGACGCGCGGTCCATCGCGGCGACCGCGGCCAACAAGGGCTATCTGACGGCGGCGACGGATGTGGATGCACACTTTACGAACCCGAAATATTTCTTCGACAGCTCGATCTACGCGAACCGCGTGTTCGACAGCAAGGGCGTGGCGGATCCCTCGGTGGAGATCAAGTTCGGCCCCAATATCAAGGACTGGCCAGCCATGCCGGAGCTGACGGAAAACCTGATGCTGCGCGTGGTGTCCGTGATCCACGATCCGGTAACCACCACCGACGAGCTGATCCCGTCCGGGGAGACTTCCTCCTACCGCTCCAATCCGCTGGGGCTGGCGGAGTTTACCCTTTCCCGGAAGGATCCGGCCTACGTGGGACGCGCAAAAGAGGTGCAGAAGGCCGAGAAGGCGCGCGAGGCGGGAGAGTGCATGGGAAAGGCGCTCCCGGAGCTGAAGGAGGCCATGCACAAAGTGAAGGAGACTTACCCGGACGTGTGCGGGAAAAATACGGGCGTCGGCAGCACCATCTTTGCGGTGAAGCCCGGCGACGGTTCCGCCCGCGAGCAGGCGGCGTCCTGCCAGAAGGTGCTGGGCGGCTGGGCGAACATCGCCAACAGCTACGCCACCAAGCGCTACCGCTCCAACCTGATCAACTGGGGCATGCTGCCGTTCCTCATCGAGGAGGGCGAGCTGCCGTTTGAAAACGGGGATTTCCTGTTCATTCCCGGCATCCGAAAAGCCGTTGAGACAAAAGCGGACCAGATCGCCGCGTATGTGGTGGGGGATGAGTTAAAAGAATTTACCCTGCGTCTGGGAGAGCTGACGGATGATGAGCGCACCATCATACTGGACGGGTGCCTGATCAATTATTACAGGAGATGATAGATTCGGCTTTGCTTCCAAGCCGCTCCCTGAAATCTGCGTAGCCGAAAGAAGTGAGGCGCACGAGCCGCCCATCGGCGCAGCGCCTCCATATATCGGGGAGCGGCATGCCGTTGAACGTGTTGTTTTTGCAGGTGGTGTAGATGGCCATGTCGCCGAAGAGCAGAAGATCTCCCGGCTTTAACTCCCGGGGAAAGCTGTAATCGCCGATGACGTCCCCCGCAAGGCAGGTGGGGCCCGCCAGGCGATAGGTAAATGGCTGGGAGTCCTGCGCCCCGAAAAGCGGCGGCGTGTAGGGCATCTCGATGACGTCCGGCATATGGCAGGCGGCGCTGGCGTCTAAAATGGCCGTCTGGACGGAGCCGTTTCGCACCACGTCCAGCACCCGGGCGGCCAGGAATCCGGCGTTTAAGGCGCAGGCTTCGCCCGGCTCCAGGTAGACGGTCACGCCCCACTGCCGGGACGCGCGCCGGATGCACTGCTCCAGCTTTTCTATGTGATATCCGGGGCGGGTAATGTGATGCCCGCCGCCGAAATTCAGCCATTTCATGTCGGGGAGAATATCCCCGAATTTTTTTTCCACAGCCTGCAGGGTAACCTCCAGCGCGTCGGCGTCCTGTTCACACAGTGTATGAAAGTGAAGACCGTCCAGCAGTTTGCGCAGATCGTCCGTGATCTCGCAGTCCCACTGACAACGTGTGACGCCCAGGCGGCTGCCGGGTGCGCAGGGATCGTAGATTGCGTGGCCCTCCTGGGTGGAACATTCCGGGTTGATGCGCAGGCCGAGGCTTTTGCCGGCCTGCTTTGCCTTCGGCCCGAACTGCCGCAGCTGGTGCAGGGAGTTGAACACGATGTGGTCCGCGAAGCGCAGAAGTTCGCCGAACTGATCCGGGCGGTACGCCGCGCAGAACACGTGCACCTCGCGGCCCGGCATTTTTTCCGCGCCCAGGCGCGCCTCAAAGAGCCCGCTGGCCTCGGTTCCCGCGAGGTACGGGGCGAGGAGCAGATAGAAGTCGTAGTTGGAAAAGGCCTTTTGCGCCAGCAGGATCTTGCAGCCTGTGCGCCTGCTGACGGAAGCCAGCAGCTCGCCGTTTCGAAGGAGCTGCCTCTCGTCCAGGATGTAGCAGGGCGTGGGAAGATCCGCAAAGAGATCTTCCGGGGAATGTCCGTGCAGAGCGGCAAACGCGGGCCGCGGGTCAGAAAGACCGGCGGCCGTATCTGTCTGGCCTGCGCCGCTCGCACAGGCCGTTTGTTTGGTTGTCTTTGTCTCGTCGGTTCGGGCCATTCTGCCGGTACCTTCTTTCCGCGTCCGATGATTCTGCCGCTTTTTTTGCCGCTTATTCTGCCGATAATTCTGTCGTCTATTCTGCCGATGATTCTGTCGTCTATTCTGTCGCTTACTCTGCCGTTTATTCTACGGATTATTCTATCGCTTATTCCACAAGAATCGGGCTGTGGCTTTCCCTGCGGGGAAGGCCATATGTCTCCAGGGCGTCGAGGAACGGGTCGGGATCAAATTCCTCCACCGTGTGCACGCCTTTTTGGCTCCACTTTCCGGTCAGCAGCATCAGCGCGCCGCACATGGCGGGCACGCCTGTAGTGTAGCTGATGGCCTGGCTCTGCACCTCCCGGTAACATTCCTGGTGGTCGCACACATTGTAGATGTAGTAGGTTTTCTCCCTGCCGTCCTTCTTTCCCGTGAAGATGCAGCCGATGTTGGTCTTCCCGTGCGTCCTCGGGCCGAGGCTGGCGGGGTCCGGCAGCAGGGCTTTCAAAAATTTGATGGGGACGATCTTCTGCCCCTCAAAATCGATGGGAACGGTGGAGAGCATCCCCACGTTCTCCAGACATTTCATGTGGGTGAGATAGCTCTGCCCGAAGGTCATGAAAAAGCGGATGCGCTTTACTTCCGGGATGTTTGCGGCGAGCGACTCGATCTCCTCATGGTGGAGAAGGTACATGTCCTTGGGGCCCACGCCGTCAAACTCGTATTCCCGCTTGATGCTCATGGCGGGGATCTCCACCCAGTGCCCGTTCTCCCAGTAGCTGCCCGGCGCGGACACCTCGCGCAAGTTTACCTCCGGGTTGAAATTGGTGGCGAAGGGGTAGCCGTGGTCGCCGCCGTTGCAGTCCAGGATGTCGATGGTGTCTATGGAGTCGAACTCGTGCTTTTTGGCGTAGGCGCAGTAGGCCTGCGTGACGCCGGGGTCGAAGCCGCAGCCGAGGAGGGCGGTCAGACCGGCCTTCTCAAATTTTTCGCGGTAAGCCCACTGCCAGCTGTAATCGAAGTAGGCCGAGAACCCCTGCTCTTTGCAGCGCTTTTCGTAGATGGCGCGCCAGGCCGGGTCGTCCGTGTCCTCGGGCTCGTAGTTGGCCGTGTCCATATAGTTCACGCCGCAGGCCAGGCAGGCGTCCATGATGGTAAGATCCTGATAAGGCAGCGCAATGTTCATCACAAGATCCGGCTGATAGGAGCGGATCAGGCTGATCACCTGCTGCACATCGTCCGCGTCCACCTGCGCGGTGGTAATGTGCGTGGTCGTCTTGCCAGAGAGCTCCTGCGCAAGCCGGTCGCACCGCGATCTGGTTCGGCTGGCGATGCAGATCTCCGAGAACACATCGCTCGCCTGACAACATTTTTTGATGGCCACGGAGGCGACGCCGCCGCAGCCGATGACCAATACTCTGCTCATATAGTCACTCCTCTTCTCATATGATCATTTTTCTGTCTGATTTTTTTCACTGTACTCTGGCGCGAGGGCCGGACTGCACAGCAGCTGATCTTAAAATTCGGCGCGGGCTTTTTCGCTGCGTTCCGGCGCGAGGGCCAGAAGCAGTTCGCGCAGCACTTTGCAGGCCGTGGCTGTGGAGACGCCGCTTGCATCCAGCATGGGCGCGAGCTCGTTGACGTCCGCCGCCACCACGTTCGTCTGGCTGACCAGCCGGATGGCCGCAAGGAGCTGCAAAAAGGAGACGCCGCCCGCCTCCGGGGTACCCGTGCCGGGAAACGCGGAGGGGTCGAGGCAGTCCAGGTCGATGGTGAGATAGACCGGGGTTCTGGTCTGCGCAAGTTCCGCCGTCAGCGCCTCCAGGCCGTCGAAGGAGAACAGGTGCAGGTCCGTGTGCTGTTTCGCAAAGATAAATTCCGCGCGGTCGCCGCTGCGGATGCAGAACTGGTGGATGCGCGGCCCGGCAGTGCCGGTTTCCAGCGGCTCGACGGCGTTGTTTTTTGACGGGACGCAAGCCTCGCCCTCGAGCAGTTCCCAGACGCGCCGCATCACGCAGGCGTGGCTTAAACGCGCCCCGAGATAATCTTCGCGCAGGTCCGCATGGGCGTCGAAGTGGATGACGTGCAGGTCCGGATAGGACTGCAGGGCCGCCCGCACGGCACCTAAGGTTACCAGGTGCTCGCCGCCCACAAGGAGCGGCAGCTTTTTGCCGCGCAGGATCTGCCGGGCGCGGTTCTCGATGTCCGCGAGCGCGGACTCGGCGTTTCCGAAGCAGAGCTCCAGGTCGCCGCTGTCGAAGACGGAGCAGTCACACAGGTCCTTTTGCTGATAGGGGCTGTAAGTTTCCAGGCCGAAGCTCTCGTGCCGGATGGCCGCGGAGCCGAATCTTGCGCCAGGCCGGAAGCTGGTGGTGGAGTCGAACGGCGCGCCGAAGAGCACGATGTCCGCGTCCTCGTAGGAGCTGTCACAGCCGATGAAGGTCTCGATGTTGGGCCGCATGGCTATTCCACCTCCTCGAGCATTTTTTCCAGAAATGCGGGGAGATAAAAGGCCCCCACATGCAGTTTCGTGGTGTAGTATTTGGTTTCCAGGTGCAGAGAGCGCCACCTTGCCACGTCCAGGTCGTCGATGGGATGATATTTTTTGCTGGCGAAGCCAAACAGCCAGTACCCGGCGGCGTAGGTGGGGATGTGCGCCTGGTAGACGCGGCTGATGGGGAAGGTTCTCGCGATGCGCTGGTGGCTCCGCTGCATGGCCTCCGCGTCGTGTTTGTAGAACGGGCTCCCCTGCTGGTTGACCATGATGCCGTCCTCGCGCAGGGCGTTGTAGCAGCTCCCGTAAAATTCGCGCGTGAAATAGCTCTCCAGCGGGCCGAAGGGGTCGGTGGAGTCCACGATGATGAGGTCATACTGCCGGGTGCAGCGCCGGATGTAGCGCAGGGCGTTGTTGTAGTAGATGTGCACGCGGGCGTCGTCCAGACGGCAGGCGTTCTCCGGCAGGTAGGTGCGGCAGGCGTTCAGCACCTCCGGATCCAGCTCCACCAGATCAATCTTCTCCACGCTCTCATAGCGTGTGAGCTCGCGCACCACGCCGCCGTCGCCCGCGCCGATGACCAGGATGTCGCGGACGCCGGGGTGCACCGACATGGGGACGTGCGTGATCATCTCGTCGTAGATGAATTCATCGCGCTCCGTGAGCATGACGTTGTTGTCCAGCGCCAGGACGCGGCCAAATTCCGGCGTCTCGAAAATGTCGATCTGCTGGTAGTCGCTCTTTGCGGAAAAAAGATGGCGGTTAACACGGATGCTGTGCTTCACATCCGGCGTGTGAAACTCGCTGAACCATAATTCCAATTTTCGTTACTCCTTCCTCATATCGGGGCAGGGGTCTTCTGCGCCGCGTTTTTCTTTATGCCAGAGCGGCCCGCAAGACGTTCGGAGGTCTTCTGCGCCGCGTTTTTCTTTATGCCAAAGCGGCCCGCAAGACGTTCGGAAGTCTTTCGTGCCGCCGCGCCGGAGATTCAGGCCTCCGGCCTTTGTACCATCACATTTAAGTTCAGGATGTCGGGGTCCTCGGGCCCTGTCATGGAGCAGCCCTTTACCTTGGCGTACTCAATGTAGTCCAGGATATCGTGGGTGATGCGCTCGCCCGGGGCCAGGATGGGGATGCCGGGCGGGTAGCACATGACAAATTCGCTGCAGACGCAGCCCGCGCTCTCCCGCAGGGGAACGCTCTTTTTGGGCGCGTAGAAGGCTTCCTGCGGGCTGGTGACCACCTGCGGGTCGATGTATTCCTGGCTTAGAAGCCCGCTGGGGTCGGCCTGATATCTGCGCCGGATCTCCGCGAGGGCGCTGACCAGGCGCTCCAGCTCCTGCGGCCGGTCGCCGATGGAGAGGTAGGCCAGGATGTTGCCGATGTCGCCAAACTCGATCTGGATGTCGTAGTCGTCGCGCAGAATGTCGTACACCTCGATCCCGGCCAGCCCGATGTCCCGGGTGTGGATGCTCAGCTTGGTGGGGTCGAAGTCGAAGATGGAATTTTTGTCGATCAGTTCTTTTCCGAAGGCGTAGTAGCCGCCGATGGCGTTGATCTCCTCGCGGGCGTACTCCGCCATGCTGGTCACCTTCGCGAAGACTTCCCTGCCGCGCAGGGCCAGGTTGCGCCGGCTGATGTCCAGGCTGGACATCAGAAGATAGCTTCCGGAGGTGGTCTGCGTGAGGTTTATGATCTGCTGCACATGGCCGGGGTTGATGCGCGGCCCGGTCAGCAGCAGGCTGGACTGCGTGAGGCTGCCGCCGCTCTTGTGCATGGACACCGCGGCCATGTCCGCGCCCGCCTCCATGGCGGTGACAGGCATGTTCTCTCCAAAATAAAAGTGGGTGCCGTGAGCCTCGTCCGCCAGGCAGTACATGCCCGCTCTGTGCGCCATGTCCGTGATGGCGCGGATATCGCTGCAGACGCCGTAGTAGGTGGGATTGTTTACCAGCACGGCCACCGCGTCCGGATTTTCGCGGATGGCTTTTTCCACCTGCTCCCGCCGCATGCCCAGGGAGATGCCGAGCCTCTGGTTTACCTCGGGGTTCACATACACGGGCACGGCCCCGCACAGCACCAGCGCGTTGATGACGCTGCGGTGCACGTTGCGCGGCAGGATGATCTTGTCGCCGCGCTTGCAGGTGGACAGGATCATGCTCTGCACGGAGCTGGTGGTCCCTCCCACCATAAAAAAGGCATGAGCCGCGCCGAAGGCCTCGGCGGCCAGAAGCTCAGCCTCTTTGATGATCGAAATGGGATGGCACAGGTTGTCCAGCGGTTTCATGCTGTTGACGTCTATGCTGACGCATCTGTCGCCCAGAAACGCCGCGAGCTCCGGGTTCCCTCTCCCGCGCTTGTGGCCGGGCACGTCAAAAGGGACCACGCGCATCTGGCGGAAGGTCTGCAGGGCCTCGTATACGGGGGCGCGCTTCTGATCCAGCGCTTTTCTGGTCTCGTTCATGGCGGTACCTCCATGGGAAATATAGGAAAATAGATCTGCCCCTTACATGGCGGCTTTGTCCACAATTTTCAGGCGGTTGCGCTTTGCGAGATAGAGTTTTTCATCCGCCAGGGAGAGGGCGTCGCCCAGGGAAGTCTGTTCCACGGGCTTTCGCACGTAGATGCCGATGGACACCGTGACGTTGTAGGGCTTGTCGCTGTTGGCGTTGTGGAAGCGGAACTTGGACTGGATCTCCTCCTGGACGATCTGTCCGTCGTCCTCGCCGTCCTGCTCCATCACGCAGGCGAACTCGTCGCCGCCGATGCGCCCGGCGATGCCGCAGCCGTTCACGGTCTCTTTTAAGATCTGCCCGATGAGCCGCAGGGAGTAGTCGCCCTCCTCGTGGCCGTAGCGGTCGTTGATGATCTTCAGGTTGTCCATATCCACGTAGATGGTGAGGGTGGACTTGCGCTGCTTCCTGGCGTCCTCCAGATAGTCCTCCGCGGCCGCGTAGAAGCCTCGCCGGTTCAGGATGCCGGTCAGCATGTCGGACTTGGAGAGATTATCCAGCTCGATGTTGTTCTCCCGCAGGGTGATCAGGCTCTGCTCCAGCTGATCCTGGATCTTCTCGTTCTCGTTTAAGAGCTGGATCATCTTCACGGCGGAGCTTAACTGGTTGGAGAGGAACTCCCCGTTTTCAAAGAGCTGGTCGGTCATGTCGCACAGCAGCACGCCGAAGATGGTCTCGTTGCTGAACAGCGGGAGGAGCACCATAGAGTAGAGCTCTGAGCCGATCTCCTCGTTGCAGAACAGCTCCTGGATGCGCTTCCGCTGGGCGTCCGCGGGAAGGCTGACCGCCTTGCCGTCCTTTAACATGGCCTTCAGGAAGATATACCTGGGCAGCGTGAAGTGCTCTTTGTCCAGGTGGATGATGGCCCGCTCGAACACGTAGATATATGCGTTCTGGATGTTCAGCCAGGACAGGCGCTTCAGGAGCGTGCGGTAGCTCTGGTCCTTGCCCGTGCGGAACTGCATGGTGTCCTGCACAAACAGCTTGATGTTGTAGCTGTCCGCCTGTTCGTCCTCCTGCATGGCGAGGAAATGGGTGTCCATGGCGTTGGTCACTTTCCGGTACACGGCCGTGACAAGGTTGTTGGAGCGGACGTATTCCGCGTGCGCGGGGTTTGCGGTTACCATATTGTAAAGCCTCTGCAGGAGCATCATGGTCATGTCGATGTCGCCGAACTGCAGGGCGCCGCTGCTGAAGAAATCGTCCATGTGGCCCAGGATCTCGTCGCACAGGGCGGGGTCTGTCTCCTTACGGTCGTTGAGGAGCAGGATCTTTTCCAGCATGGCGGAAAACGGCGTGTGGATCTTTTCCATCTGCTCGCCGGAGAGCTCGTTCTTGCAGCGGTAGAAGATGGCGTCGAAGGCGGCCTCGATGTCGTTTCTGGTAAGCTGCCGCGCGCCGTCGTCCGCCTGCGCGGGAATTTCGGCCCCGAAGGAATCGCGCTTTACAAAGGAGGCGGGCAGAACTTTGCTGGACACCTCTTTGCCCTGACACATTTCCAGAAGGAGGTTTACCGCCTCCACGCCCATTTTGGCGGAATCCGCCCAGATGGAGGAGAGGGAGGGCTTGGCCTTGGACGCCGGGAGCGTGTTGTCGTAGCCGAACACATAGATGTCTTTTCCGGGAACCAGCCCGCGCTTTTTCATCTCATCGTAGAGCCCGAGGGCGGTTTCGTCGTTCACGCAGAAGATGGCCTCCGCATCCGGGTTGTTGTCCAGGATCTGGCGGAAGGCCTCCTCGGACCACCGCGACAGGTTGCCGGTGGAGAAGTTGCGCTCCGAGAGCGTGATGCCGTTCTGCTCCAGCACGCTGATGAAAGCCTGCTTGCGCTCGAAGGCGTCGGAATTGTCGTCCGGGCCGCCCACCATGGCGAATTTTGTGCAGTGCAGCTCGCGCAGCAGATAGGTAAGCCCCTCTTTGATGCCGTTGAAGTTGTCGTAGGAGACGCCCACGTACCCCTCTATCCGGGAGGCGATGAGCACGCACGGCATGCCGCGGTATTCGCTCAGCACTTCCAGCACGCGGCTTCTGGTGGTGTGGCAGCCGATGCAGTCCGCCATCACAAGCACCGCGTCCAGATTGTCTCTGCGCGCGTAGGAGATCATCGTGTTGTACTGGTATTCATACATGATCTCCGGGTTCTGGGACAGATCCCGGTCCAGATATTTGCAGGGGATCATGACGAGATTGATGTCCGCTTTTTTTGCGGCGTGGATGACGCCCTGGGCCACAGACTGCGTGAAGCCGTCCATGATGCCGCTCACTAAAAAACCCACGTTGAGTTTTGCATTCGCTTTTTCCATATTCCGATACCTCTTGAAATCCGTGTCCGGCCTGAAAAACCGGGTATGAATGAATTTTTTGTAATCGAAATCAGTATAGCACATTCCATGGAAAAAGGGTATCGGTATTTTCGAAATAAATGCAAAAAAATCCCAAAAATTTTCTTAAACTTTCGAAACCGGCGGACGAAGCCTGGAAAGCGGGCCGACAGGGCTGTAAGAAGACAGAAAAGTGAGGTTTTCGAAAGCGTCCTCCAGGGCTTCCAGAAGCTGCGCGAGGGACCTGGAAAATTCGGCGCGCTCCCGGGCGGTCTCTTCTTTCCAGCAGGGCAGCAGAAAGAGGATGTGATTGCCCATGACGGGCCCCGCCAGGGCGAGGGGGAAATGTTCGCGCAGCACTTCCCGGAATTTTCTGTAGTCCCGCTGAAGGCGGACGGAGGAGCCGATGCGGTTCTGGAGCGCGTCCTCTGACAGTCCGTCATCTGAAGCATCCCGCATATCTTTCTGTGCGCGCGTGTTCTGCCCGGCGGCATCCGGGGCCTCCCCGAAGGCGAGGGAGACCAGCCTGCCGCAGGTCTGCGGGATATTCAGAAAAGCCGTGTACTGGGCCAGATTCTCCTCCGTGTTTTCGGGGAAAAAGAATTGGCTGATCAGCCCCTGCTCCAGCAGGGGGACCGCCTGGTCAAACTTTTCCTGGATATGCTGGTTCTGCTCCTGCATTTTGTGGATGTGGGAGACGACGTGCACCGCTTCGTCCAGGGCCGGGAGGATCTTTTCCCGGGAGAGGGGTTTGACGAGATGTGCGAGGATGTGCAGATTTTCCACTTCCGAGCGGAAGGAGGCCTTCTTGTAGGAGGACACGGTCAGAAACACGCACCGGATGTGGTAGGAGCGGATCTCCCGCACCACGTCAAAGCCGTGCATGCCGGGCATCTGCACGTTGATGACGGCGATGTCCGGGATGAATTTGCGCGCCAGGACGCGCGTGTAGCGCGCCGTTTTGGCCGTGCGGATATCGCAGGATTCCCCCAGCCGGCTGTTGATGAGATGGATGAGGGAGTCCAGCACCACACCTTCGTTATCTGCGAGTAAGATCTTATACATGGGACCGCTCCTTGTTAAGCTGTCAGGATGAAAAACCGGAACCGGAAGGTTCACTGCATCCGCGGGTAGAGGAACCGGTTGCGGATGAGGTACACGCCGCCAAGCAGCACGGACATGTCCTGCAGGGCCGAGGGGACCAGGTGGCAGTAGCGCTTCATGTTGTTGTGCAGCTCCGCCTCGATCTCCCGGCACAGGCCTGCGTGGTACATGGTGAGAGAGCTGTTCAGCACGATGATGTCCGGGTTGAAGGTGTTCAGCAGGTTGTTGATGCCCACGGCCATGTATTTCACAAAGCGCCGCATGGCGTCCGCGGCCTCGGGATCCTTTTGGCGGAAGAGCTCCCCGAAGACTTCCGCCGTGACGGGGATGCCTTTTTTATCCGAGAGCTCCGCGAAAAGCGCGCGCTCCGAGGCGTACTGCTCCAGGCAGCCCCGGTTGCCGCAGGGGCAGGGCCGGCCGTCGATCTCGATGATGGTGTGGCCGAACTCGCCCGCGTACCCGTTCTTCCCCTTGACCAGCTGGTTGCGCATGATGATGCCCACGCCGATGCCGGAGTGGACGCTGATGTAGAGCATCTCGTTGGTGGTGTGGCAGTGGGCCCACTCACCCAGCACGGACAGGTTGGCCTCGTTCTCCATGAGCACCGGCACCCGGTAGCGCTCCCCTAAGATGGACACGAAGTCCACTTTCTGGAAGGAGGCGTAGGGCAGGAACATGATCTTGTTGTGGTGCACCACGCCGTGGATGCCCAGGGCGATGCCCAGAAGGCCGTAGCGGCTCTCGGACGGCCACTCGGCGCACGCCTCGTCGATGTGCCGGATGAGCAGGCCGAGCAGTTCGCCGTCGCTGCCGGGGTTCGCGAACTGCCGGACGCGGCAGTCGCCGCCCATCAGGTTTGCCGTCACCATGGTGACCGTATCGGAGGCAAGGTTGACCGAGATCACATAGCCGCAGTGTTTGTTGATCTGCAGCAGGATGGGCTTGCGTCCCTTGCGGGTGTCGCCGCTGCCCGTCTCCAGCAGGATGCCGCGGTCCAGCAGCACCTGCACGATGGCCGAGACCGTGGCCTTGGTCAGGCCGAGGCGCGACGCGATGGCGGCGCGCGAGATAGCGCCGTCGGCGATGACGGTCTGGATGACGGATTGGGTGTTGATGTCGCGGATCAGTTCCTGGCTGCCGGTAAGCATAATTCCTCCAAATTTTCCTTGCAAAAGTATACGGTTCGCGTTATGATAAGTATATCACAATTAGTTTAGATAGTAAACTAATAGTTGCGATCAATTTTTATGGAGGAGGTTTTACACATGCAGGTTAAGAGCATTACGGACAGCGCGTTCCGCAGATACGGGCGCGTGCTGAAGCTGGAAGTGCCGGATCTTTTGAAGCGTCTGGCGCAGACGCCGCAGCCCGACGATGTGGTCTATGTGGCGTCCGATCCGGGGCTTGAGGCGTGCGCGGAGCACGATCTCATCCGCGACAGCATCTACGGCGGCATGCCGATCCAGATCGGCTACTGCAACGGGAACAACCACAAGCTGAACGCCGTGGAGTTCCACCGGGATTCCGAGATCAACATCGCCCTGGACGGCGCGATCCTGATCCTCGGCTCCGAGCAGGACATCGAGGACGATCTTACATACGACACGTCCAAGATGGAGGCCTTTGAGATACCGGCGGGGGCGGTGATCGAGGTGTACGCGACGACGCTGCACTATGCGCCGTGCAGCATCGGCGACAAGGGTTTCCGCGTGGTGATCGTGCTGCCCGGGGGCACAAACACGGAGCCGCCCGCACTGGCAGGCAAGCTGCCGGACGACAGGCTTCTGACGGCAAAGAATAAATGGCTCATCGCCCACGAGGAGTCCGGGCTTGGCGCGGACGGCGCGTTCGTGGGGCTTAAAGGTGAGAATCTGGAAGTGTAAAAAGGACGCGGGATCGCGAAAAGCGGGGCCTGTGAGCCGGATAATGAATACCGTGGCCGGTATTTTGTTATAAAATGAGAAGGAGGATTTTTGAAAATGATGAACATGCCAGAAGTAAAGATCGGAATCGTTGCGGTGAGCCGCGACTGCTTCCCGGAGTCCCTGTCCGTGAACAGGAGAAAAGCCCTTGTGGAGGCCTACAAGGCAAAATATGACGCGAAGAACATTTACGAATGTCCCATCTGCATCGTGGAGAGCGAGATCCACATGGTGCAGGCCCTCGAGGATATCAAGAAAGCCGGCTGCAACGCGCTGGTGGTCTACCTGGGCAACTTCGGTCCGGAAATCTCCGAGACCCTGCTCGCAAAGCATTTTGACGGCCCGTCCATGTTTGTGGCGGCAGCCGAGGAGTCCGGAAACAACCTGATCCAGGGCCGCGGCGACGCGTACTGCGGTATGCTGAACGCGAGCTACAACCTGAAGCTGCGCAACATCCGCGCCTACATCCCGGAGTACCCGGTGGGCACGGCCGAGGAGTGCGCGGATATGATCGAGGAGTTCGTTCCCATCGCGCGCGCCATCGTCGCGTTGAAAGATCTGAAGATCATCAGCTTCGGGCCGCGTCCGCTGAACTTCCTTGCCTGCAACGCGCCGATCAAGCAGCTCTACAACCTGGGCGTGGAGATCGAGGAGAACTCCGAGCTCGACCTGTTCGAGGCGTTCAACAAGCATGAGGGCGACAAGCGCATCCCCGATGTGGTAAAGGATATGGAAGCGGAGCTCGGCGAGGGCAACAAGAAGCCGGAGATCCTGGCGAAGCTGGCCCAGTACGAGCTGACCCTGCTCGACTGGATCGAGGATCACAAGGGCTACCGCAAATATGTGGCCATCGCGGGCAAATGCTGGCCGGCGTTCCAGACCCAGTTCGGCTTTGTTCCCTGCTATGTGAACAGCCGCCTGACGGGCCGCGGCATCCCGGTGTCCTGCGAGGTGGACATCTACGGCGCGCTGTCCGAGTTCATCGGCACCTGCGTGAGCAACGATATCGTGACCCTGCTTGACATCAACAATTCCGTTCCGGCTGATATTTACAAAGAGGACATTGAGGGCAAGTTCAACTATACGCACAAGGATACCTTCATGGGATTCCACTGCGGCAACACCAGCTCCAAGAAGCTGTCCTTCTGCAACATGAAGTACCAGCTGATCATGGCGAGATCCCTTCCGGAGGAGGTTACCCAGGGTACCCTGGAGGGCGACATCGTGCCGGGCGACATCACGTTCTTCCGTCTGCAGAGCACGGCGGACAACAAGCTGCGCGCCTACATCGCCAACGGCGAGGTGCTTCCGGTTGCGACCCGCTCCTTCGGCGGCATCGGCATTTTCGCTATCCCGGAGATGGGCAGGTTCTACCGCCACGTTCTCATCGAGGGCAACTTCCCGCACCACGGCGCGGTGGCGTTCGGCCATCACGGCAAGGCGCTCTACGAAGTGTTCAAGTACATCGGCGTGGACGTGAACGAGATCGGCTACAACCGTCCGAAGAACGACCGCTATCCGACCGAGAACCCGTTTGCATAAAAATACCGTCAGACAGGCGGCTTCGGCCGCCTGTTTTTCAAATTACATCATGGCCTGCTCTGCAGACCATGATATTATAAGAAAGGAGCAGCTGCAGGCACAAACAGCCAGACCTGCGGCATGGTACAAAATATGTTATATATCGGCGTTGACCTTGGCACGTCGGCAGTGAAGCTGCTGCTGATGGACGCCCAGGGCAAAATAGAAAATGTGGTCTCGAAAGAGTACCCGCTGTATTTTCCGCATCCGGGCTGGTCGGAACAGAAGCCGGAGGACTGGTGGAGCGCAGTGATGGAGGGCTTGAAGGAGCTGACCGCAAACTGCGACAAGAGCCTCATCGCGGGCATCAGCTTCGGCGGACAGATGCACGGGCTGGTGGCCCTGGACGAGCATGACGACGTCATCCGCCCGGCCATCCTCTGGAACGACGGCCGCACCCAGAAGCAGACGGATTACCTGAACAATGTGATCGGCAAGAATAAACTTTCGGAGTATACCGCGAACATCGCGTTCGCAGGGTTTACGGCACCGAAGATCCTCTGGATGAAGGAGGAGGAGCCGGAGAATTTCGCGAAGATCAAAATGATCATGCTGCCGAAGGACTACATCGCGTTTAAGCTGTCCGGCGTCTACTGCACGGACGTCTCTGACGCGTCCGGCATGCTGATCTTCGACGTGAAGAACAAGTGCTGGTCCAAAGAGATGCTGGACATCTGCGGCATCACGGAGGCGCAGGTGCCGAAGATTTTTGAGAGCTACGAGGCGGTGGGCGATATCCTTCCCGAGATCGCGGACGAGCTGGGCTTCCCGAAGAACGTGAAGATCGTGGCGGGCGCGGGCGACAACGCGGCTGCGGCCGTGGGCACCGGCACCGTGGGCGACGGCATGTGCAACATTTCCCTGGGAACCAGCGGCACCATCTTTGTGTCCAGCAGCGGCTTCGGGGTGGACGAGAACAACGCGCTGCACTCCTTCGCGCACGCGGACGGCCACTACCATCTGATGGGCTGCATGCTCTCGGCGGCCTCCTGCAACAAGTGGTGGATGGACGAGATCATCGGCACGAAGGACTACGCGGCGGAGCAGGCGAAGATCGGCGCGCTGGGAGAGAACCATGTGTTCTTCCTGCCGTATCTGATGGGCGAGCGCTCCCCGCACAACAACCCGAACGCCAGGGGCACGTTCATCGGCATGACCATGGACACCACGCGCGCGGACATGACGCAGGCGGTGCTGGAGGGTGTGGCGTTTGCCATCCGCGATTCCTTTGAGGTGGCGAAATCCCTCGGCATCAGCATCGAGCGCACCAAGATCTGCGGCGGCGGCGCGAAGAGCCCCCTGTGGAAGAAGATCATCGCCAACGTGCTGGGCATCAAGGTGGATGTGATCGAGAGCGAGGAAGGGCCGGGTTACGGCGGAGCCATGCTGGCGGCCGTGGCCTGCGGCGAGTTTGCCTCCGTGGAGGAGGCCGCCGCGAAGCTGGTCAAAGTGATCGACACGGTGGAGCCGGAGCCCGAGCTGGTGGCGAAATACAACGACAAATATGCGAAATTCGCAAAGATCTACCCGACCGTGAAGGAACTGTTCGACACGGTAACAATATAAAGATCTGCACAAAAGCCAGAGAAAACGGGGCTGCCTTCGCCGGGCAGCTCCTTTTTTTGGCCGCTCGGCTGTGCGCACGGACGGATTTCTAGCACATTTTCATCACAAGATAATGCTATTTTGAAGGCGGATTGGCTATATTTCATAAAAAAATCCCACTTTTTTTGAAATTTTCTAGTGACAAGAGGGGTAATTTTGTGTTATAGTCAAAATACCGAAAACGGAAAAAATTTTTTATGGAGGACAAGCAAAATGAACAAAAAAGTTTTGACAGCAGTTATGGCAGTTTCCATGCTGGCAGGCCTTGGCGTTGCTGCAAACGCAGAAGGCGAAAAGATCGGTGTTGCGATGCCGACGCAGGATCTTCAGAGATGGAACCAGGACGGCGAGAACATGAAGGCTCAGCTGGAAGAGAAAGGCTACGAAGTAGACCTTCAGTATGCTGGCAATGATGTTCAGACCCAGGTTTCCCAGATCGAGAACATGATCGCAAACGGCGACCAGCTTCTGGTTATCGCTTCCATCGAGGGCGACTCCCTTGGAACCGTTCTTGCGCAGGCGAAAGAAGCCAACATCCCGGTTATCGCTTATGACCGTCTGATCATGAACACGGATGCGGTTTCCTACTACGCAACCTTCGACAACTACCTGGTAGGCAAGACGCAGGGCGAATACATCGTAGAAGCTCTGGATCTGGAGAACCAGGACGGCCCGTTCAACCTTGAGATGGTTACCGGCGACCCGGGCGACAACAACGTAAACTTCTTCTTCGGCGGCGCTATGGACGTTCTTCAGCCGTACATCGACGAGGGCAAGCTGGTTGTTCCGTCAGGCCAGATGACCAAGGATGAGGTTGCTACCGCAGGATGGGATACCGCTACGGCACAGTCCAGATTTGAGAACATCCTTTCTTCCTTCTATGCAGATGGAACCAACCTGGATGCAGTTCTCGCTTCCAACGACTCCACAGCTCTCGGCGTTGTAAACGCTCTGGCTGCGAACTACACTGGCGAGTACCCGATCATTACCGGTCAGGACTGCGACATCGCGAATGTTCCGCACATCGTTGACGGCACACAGGCTATGTCCGTATTCAAAGATACACGTACTCTGGCATCTCAGGTTGTTGAGATGGTAGACGCTATCGTTAAGGGCGAAGAAGCTCCGGTTAACGACACCGAGACCTACGACAACGGCACAGGCGTTATCCCGTCCTTCCTTTGCGAGCCGGTAGCTGTTACGGTTGACAACTACAAAGAGATCCTGATCGACTCCGGTTACTACACCGAGGATCAGATCCAGTAAGACTTGGACACAATTTATAAGATCCTATACAGGCGGGCCCTTTCGCCCGCCTGTTACATATCACGGCTGCAAAGCGGCCGCGGCACAGAGCCGCGGGCCGCGCGCAGTTATGATGAATGAAAGTTTGGAGGGAGCAATTTTGGCAAAGATACTTCTGGAAATGAAAAACATTACCAAAACATTCCCTGGTGTGAAAGCACTCGACAACGTAAATCTTCAGGTGGAGGAGGGCGAGATCCACGCTCTGGTTGGAGAAAACGGAGCGGGAAAGTCCACCCTGATGAACGTCCTCTCCGGCATCTATCCCTACGGCTCCTACGAGGGGGATATCATCTACAACGGAGAGGTGTGCAAGTTCCACCACATCAAAGAAAGCGAGGAGAAAGGGATTGTTATTATCCACCAGGAGCTGGCGCTGGTTCCCTATATGACCATCGGCGAGAATATGTTCCTGGGCAATGAGCGCGGAAAGAAGGCTGCCATCAATTGGGACGAGACATACGGCATGGCGGCTGAATATATGAAACAGGTAGGCCTGACGGAGTCCTCCAGGACCCTGATCAAGGACATCGGCGTGGGCAAACAGCAGCTTGTGGAGATCGCCAAAGCTCTGGCGAAGCACGCGAAGCTCCTCATTCTGGACGAGCCGACTTCGTCCCTGAACGAGTCCGATTCCCAGGCGCTGCTGGATCTGCTTCTGAAATTTAAGAAAGAGGGAATGACCTGTATCATTATCTCCCATAAGCTGAACGAGGTTTCCTACGTGGCGGATAAGATTACCGTCATTCGCGACGGCTCCACCATCGAGACGCTCACCAAGGGCGTGGACGATTTCTCGGAGGACCGCATCATCAAGGGCATGGTAGGACGTGAGATCGCGGACCGGTTCCCCAAGCGCCCCGATGTGAAGATCGGGGATGTGAACATGGAAGTGGAGAACTGGACCGTGTACCACCCGCTTTACAGCGAGCGCAAGGTGGTGGACAGCGTGTCCCTGAAAGTGCACAAAGGCGAGGTGGTCGGCATCTCCGGGCTGATGGGAGCCGGGCGCACCGAGCTGGCGAAGAGCATTTTCGGGAGGAGCTACGGCACCAACATCAGCGGCACCTTAAAGCTGAACGGTCAGACGGTGGAGCTGAAGAACGAGCGCGACGCCATCCATCACAAGCTGGCGTACGTGACGGAGGACCGCAAGGGCGACGGCCTGATCTTAAGCAACCCCATCAAGACCAACACCACGCTGGCAAACCTGGAGGGCGTCAGCAACGGCGTGATCATCGACAAGGACAAGGAGTATGCGGTGGCCGTGGAATACAAGGACAAGCTGCGCACCAAGTGCCCCACCGTGGAGCAGAACGTGGGCAACCTAAGCGGCGGCAACCAGCAGAAAGTGCTTCTGGCAAAGTGGATGTTTGCGGATCCGGATATTCTGATCCTGGACGAGCCCACCCGCGGCATCGACGTGGGCGCGAAGTACGAGATCTACTGCATCATCAACGATCTGGTTGCGGCGGGAAAATCCGTGATCATGATCTCCTCGGAGCTGCCTGAAGTGCTGGGCATGTCGGACAGGATCTACGTGATGAACGAGGGCAAGATAGTCGGCGAGCTGACCCAGGAGGAAGCTACTCAGGAAAAGATCATGGCATGTATTCTGAAATCGAGCAAAGGAGAGTAAACAATGGATAGTGCAAAAGTAAAAGCGTTTATACAAAAATATACGATGGTCATTGTCCTGGTGCTGGTAATGCTGTTCTTTACCTGGGGCACTCAGGGTAAGATCCTGTTCCCGCAGAACATCACGAACCTGATCTCGCAGAACGCTTACGTGTTCGTGCTGGCGACCGGTATGCTGCTGTGCATCCTCACGGGCGGCAACATCGATCTTTCCGTTGGTTCGGTGGTCTGCTTTGTCGGCGCTGTGGGCGGCGTGCTCATGGAAAACATGAAAGTTCCCGTTGCGGCGGCCATCATTCTGATGCTGCTCCTCGGCGCGCTGATCGGCGCATGGCAGGCATTCTGGATCGCGTTCTTCCGCATCCCGCCGTTCATCACTACCCTGTCGGGCATGCTGGTGTTCCGCGGACTTTCCAACATCGTGCTGGGCGGCAAGACGCTTCCCATTAAATCAGAAACCTTTACCGTGCTGCTGGGCGGCGGCGCGAACTGCTATGTCCCGGATTTCCTGGGCGGCGGAGACGGGCTGAACCGCGTGGCTGTGGCTGTGGGCGCGATCGCCTGCCTCATCTACATCTTTGTGACGGTGCGCGGCGACCTGAACCGCAGGAAAAAAGGCTATGAGACGGGCAACCCCGTGGCTATGTATTTAAAGATGATCATTATCTGCGCGGCCATCATGTTTGTGTCCGTTAAACTGGCGCAGCACAAGGGTATTCCCACTTCTCTGGTGTGGGTGCTCGTGGTGGTGCTCATTTACGGTTACATTACCAGCAAGACCACTGTGGGGCGTTACTTCTACGCGGTGGGCGGCAACGAGAAAGCCACCAAGCTCTCCGGCATCAACACCGACATGGTGTATTTCATCGCCTACACCAACATGGGCCTGCTGGCCGCTCTGGCGGGCATGCTTACCATCGCGCGTATGACCAGCGCGCAGCCCACCTACGGCCAGAACTATGAGATGGACGCCATCGGCTCCTGCTTCATCGGCGGCGCTTCCGCCTACGGCGGCATCGGCACCGTGCCGGGCGTTATCATCGGCGCACTTCTGATGGGTATTATCAACCAGGGTATGTCCATCATGGGCACCGACCAGAATATGCAGAAGGTGGTTAAGGGCCTTGTGCTTCTGGCGGCCGTCATCTTCGACGTGGTGTCCAAGAAGAAGAACGCGTAACGGGGAAAGTTTACCGCTGACCGATATGCGGTATAGAAATGGTCGGGTTGAAAGCATAGTCCTTCGCCGTGAGGCGAAGGACTTTTCAGCAGTGTGGACAGACAAATGCAGATCCTGTCAGATTATGCGATATCTTTTTCTGCGCAAAATGGGCGTTTGTGGTATACTGGGTGTAGAAAACAGAATACGGAGGGAAGTATTGTGGAGGAACATCGTTTCTTGATTTCCGAGACGGCAAAGATTGTCGCCGTGGAACCCCACGTCCTTCGCTACTGGGAAGAAGAACTGGAGATACCGGTTGGGAGGACAGAGCTGGGACACAGATACTACACCCGAGAAAATATTGAGACATTTCAGAAAGTGAAGAAACTGAAGGAGGAGGGCCTGCAGCTGAAGGCCATACGGCTGGTCCTGAAGGGGGCGGCGCACCCGGGCCGTCAGGATGGATGGCAGCAGGCGAGCGGACAGGCAGGCAACTGGCACGAGACAGAAGAGCAGGCAGGTAACCGGCAAAGCGACTGGCGGGAGACGAACGGCCAGGCAGGCGGCTGGCGGGAGACGAACGGCCAGACAGACGATTGGCGGGATGCGCAGGAGCAGACAGAGAAGGAGAGCGCGCAGGGCGAGGATGTCTCTCTGGCGGTGCTTCGCAGCAACGCGCAGAAACTGCAGCAGTTTATGGATCTGGTGGAGGATATTGTAGAAAAGGTTGTGAAGGATAATAATGAGGAGCTCCAAAAGCGGATGGAGGAATCCATGGCCAGGGAGACGGATTATCTTTTGCACATGCAGGAAAAACGGGAGGAAGAACATTTCCGTCTGCTGGACGAGGCGATCCGGGAAAAGCAAAAAAACAGCCGCTTTGTGGCGGCATCTAAAGAAAAGAGATCTTTTTGGGACAGATTATTAAGGAGATAGGGGTTGGCAGATGGCCGGGAGATTGCAGTGCTGCGGGCATGTGCACCCGCTGCGGATCCATCGGGACGGGGCCGCCGCGCCTGTATCGACCGGGCAGCCCCATTCCGGCATTATCCATGATTATTCAGCAGAGATAGCGCCTGTCGGGCATTCGCTCTCGCAGGTACCGCACTCAAGACAGACATCCGGGTCGATCACATATTTGCCATCGCCCTCGCTGATCGCCTCGGCCGGGCATGCTTCTGCGCATGTTCCGCAAGCTACGCACTCATCAGAGATTACATATGCCATACTACTAATCCTCCTTAAAATTTTTTGTATGCCTACATTCTAATACATAACATATAAATATACAAGTGAAAAATTTCGGAAAGGTACAAATTCTATGCTTCAGGAAATGGGGGCTTTTTTAAAGAGCCGTAAGAAAGCGAATCTGCTCATGGTCGCCATAAATGCAGCGGTTTTCCTGTGGATGATCCTGACGGGCGGCGATCCTCTGGATGTGCGGTATATGTTGGATCACGGCGCCATGCTGCCGTCTCTGACTGTGCAGGGCGGGCAGTATTACCGCCTGATAACGTCCATGTTTCTGCACTTCGGCGCGGAACATCTGCTGTTTAACATGCTGCTTTTGGTGTTTGCGGGGGATATGCTGGAGTCCCGCGTGGGCAAACTGCGCTATCTGCTGATCTATCTGGGCGGCGGGCTGGCGGGGAACCTGCTGTCTTTGGCCGTCAACCTGTCTCAGCAGGAGGACGTCCCTTCCGCCGGAGCGTCGGGGGCTGTGTTTGCCGTTATCGGCGGGCTTGTGTGGCTGATCGTCAAAAACCGGGGACGCGTGGAGGGGCTGGACAGCCGGGGCGTGCTCATGATGGCTGTGCTTTCTCTGATACAGGGCTTTTGGGAGACCGGGGTGGATCACTTTGCCCATCTGGGCGGCTTTTTGGGCGGCTTTGTGCTGGCAGCAGTATCTGGAATTCTGTGGGCCGGCAGCAGGAAGAACACCTGATGCTGCCGCCGTGTGCCTCCACGATCTGCTGCGCGATGGCAAGCCCCAGGCCGGTTCCCTCCGGCTTGTGGGTGGCGAAGGGCTGGAACAGAGTTTCCAGTTCTTCTTTTTTTATGCCGCAGCCGTTGTCCCGCACACAGATGCAGAGAAAGCCATCCTGCGTGCGGGCGCGTAAAGTGAGAAAGAACGAGATGCCGGAACCATCTGAAGGGTGTTCCACGGTCTGTGCGATGCTTCTTTGAGAAAGACTTTGCGCGGTCTGTACGAGGTTTTTGCGGGAAGGAGTTTCTGCGGTCTGCGCGGCATCCCCTGAGTCTTCTGGCAAGAAAATATTCGCTGCCGGGGCAGGATTGTGCGGACAAGATGCTTCTGTCTGCCGCGCGGCCCGGATGGCTTCGAGGGAGTTTCGCACCAGGTTGTCCAGGACCTGGCGCAGCTTATGGCTGTCGATCCGCGCCTGCGGAAGATCGGCAGCCGCATCATATGTAAACGTCACATAAGGTGTCTGTGACAGCACAGGCTGAAGCCTCTGCGCATAGCTGTCGAGCCAGGCGTTCATGTCGGTGGGGACGGTTTCCAGACGGAAGCTGTTCTGATAGGAAGTGATGTCGGAAAGCAGGTTTTTTAAATGTGACATTTCACTTAAGATGCTGCTCCAATATGGGTCATCCTGCAAGTCTGGATGATCTTTTGACAATAATTGCAGATAGCTGTTGATGAGCGTGACCGGATTCCGCACCTCGTGCGAGATGGCAGATATCAGGGTCTGAAAATCTTTGGTAGTCGGCATAGAAAATCCCCTTTATGTTGTTGACAGATAATGTGAAAAATTTTATTATGTATCTATAATATTAATACGTGAAAGGAGAGGGAAATATGACGGAGAATTGCATTTTCTGTAAAATTGCCTCAGGAGAGATTCCCTCCGCAACACTTTATGAGGATGCGGATTTTCGCGTGATACTGGATGTCGGTCCGGCTTCCAAAGGTCACATGCTGATCCTGCCGAAACAGCACTTCGCAAATATTTGTGAGATGCCGGAGGAGCTTACCGGCAAGGCCTTTATCCTGGCGAAGCACATGGCGGAAAAGATGGAGAAAGCTCTGGGATGCGACGGCATCAACGTGCTCCAGAACAACCACGAGGCCGCGGGGCAGACGGTTTTCCATTTCCACATTCATCTGATCCCACGGATGGCGAACGATAAAGTGGGCATCACCTGGAAACCGGGCAAACTGACCGACGAGGACAGAGATGAGATAGTAAAGAAAATTACAGAAGAATAAATCAGGGATACGAAAGATGAAGGATGAGACATTTACAGAAGTTTACGAGCGTTATGGCGCAGTGATCAAAAAGACTGTGATGGCTCAGACAAGAAAAGAAGAACTGGCAGAGGATATCTGTCAGCAGACTTTTGAAATATATTATCGCAAGTTTGATACAGTAAGGGCCGGATCCGAGCTGGGCTGGCTTATAACGGTAGCCGAGAACCAGCTGATCGATCACTGGAGAAAGGCCAGCACCAACAGAGAGGTTCTGCAGTCTGGTACGTTTGATATCAGCCTGTGTGCGGACGCGCTCTCGGATCCGGCGGGATATGTTACCGATAAAATACTGGGATGTGAGATCCTGCAGGTGCTCAGAAAGCGCAATCCGCATTGGTACGATGTGGTGTATCACATTTATGTTCTGGGTGAAAATTATGAAGAAGCATCGAAGCACCTGGGCGTGTCGGCCGAGGTGCTTCGTGCGAGATGTTCCAGGGCGCTGCGCTATATCAGGAAGAAATACGGAAAAGACTACCTGGACGGCTGAGAGGCAGCCTGCTCGATCAGAGAAGTGATCTTTTCGATGGCGCTGCTCGCGCCGCTCTTTTCCATGGCCGCCTGATAGTCGGCGCGGGAATGGTAGAGTTTTGTGATGGTATCTAACAGGAGCTGATCGTTCAGATCCTCCTCCAGGAGCATTTCCATAAAGCCCTGGCGCTGGAAGGATTCGGCGTTCAGGATCTGGTCCCCGCGGCTGGCGTTGGAGCCAAGAGGGATCAAAAGCGAGGGCTTGCGGAGCTCCAGAAGTTCACAGATGGCGTTCGCGCCCGCGCGGGACACCACGATGTCTGCCAGAGCGAACAGATCCGGCAGTTCTTTTTCGATGTACTCATATTGTACATACCCAGCTGTGTGCGCAAGCGAAGGGTCGAGTTTCCCTTTTCCGCACAAATGCACTACCTGGAAGGTTTTCAGCAGTTCCGGAAGGATGCTGCGGATGGCGGCGTTGACGTTGGCGGAGCCCAGGCTCCCGCCGATGACCATGAGCACGGGTTTGCCGTCCGTGAACCCGCAGAATTTCAGGGCTTCGCTGCGGCTGCCCTCCTTGAGCTCCCTGCGGATGGGAGAACCGGTGAGCACCGCTTTCTCCTTTGGCAGGCAGGACAGGGTTTCGGGGAAGTTGCAGCAGACTTTGGTGGCGGACGGGAAGGCCAGCTTGTTTGCCAGGCCCGGCGTCATGTCCGACTCGTGGATGATGACGGGAATGTGGTAACTTTTCGCCGCGAGCACAACGGGAACCGCCACAAAACCGCCCTTGGAGAACACCACGTCCGGTTTCAGTTCTTTCATGAGCTTGCGGGCTTCCTGGCAGCCTTTCAGCACGCGGAAGGGGTCGGTGAAATTTTTCAGGTCAAAATACCGTCTGAGCTTTCCAGAGGAAATCCCGTGATATGGGATTTCCATTTTTTCAATCAGTTTCTTTTCGATACCGTCATAGGAGCCTATGTACTGGATATCATAGTCAAGTTCCCTCAGTTTTGGAATAAGAGCCATGTTTGGGGTAACGTGGCCGGCGGTGCCGCCGCCGGTCAGAACAATTCGTTTCATATAAGATCCTCCAAAAAATGAACTACTTTTAGTTTATACGCTTGGAGAGAAAAGTCAAGAAGGGACTTATCGAAGCAGCATGAGAGAGGAAAACAGCCGTCCGACAACAGACGACCAAAAAACCGAACAATATATATATAGAAAGATTGCGGAATCCGCGGAAGCTTACCGGGAAAAGCTGGACGCGGATCCTTCTCTTGCCCATATTCAGGTGACGGACGAGATGCGCGCGGATATGATGCGGCGCATTGCCGCGATCAAGGCGGAGTCCGCCGCGCAGGAAGATGCTGCCTTGGAGAGGGATGCTGCTCTGGAAAACATCGTTCCGGGGAAGAATGCTGCGCAGGAAAATGTCACTCCGAAGGAGAAGGATATTGCTCTGGGGGATATTGTGCCTGCGGAGGATATCGGTAATGTCGGCGATCCGTATGCCTCAGATATCAATCTGTTGTCTGAGGAAGATAAGCATGCTCTGGAGATTGGAAGAAAAGTGCTGCACGTGAAAAAGCGCAGCAAGGTGTGGCGGCGTCTGGGACTGGTGGCTATTTTGGCTTTGGGCGTGTTTGGAATTAGTATGACGAGCAGTGCGAATAGACGGTGGATTTTGAATATGTGGAATCAAATGATGGGAAAAGAGAAAACAATATATGCAGATAATTGGCAGGATATAGAAACATATGATGCTGATATGCAAAGAATTTTTTCAGAAATACAAGAGAAAACAGGAATCCATGCGATACAGTTAAATTATATTCCGAAAGGATTAATATTTGACAATTACACAATTAACCAGGCAGTATATTCTGTAAAATTATTTTATCAATATAATGATACTATTTTAACTATTTATATGGTGAAAGGAAATCAACAAACGGCGAGAGGATATGCATTTGATGGAGATATGATAGAAACTATTGAAGTCGAGAATCCAAGATACGGTGTAATAGAAGTACAAATTATTTCAGCCCCGAAAAATGAAAAGGATTGCATAGCAGAATTCGTTTATGATGATTGCAGTTATACTATCTATGGGGCTCTTCCTCAGGATGAATTTATGAAAATGATAGAAAAATTGCAAATTTTTTAATTTTAACGTCACAAATATTTAAATTGCTCGTATATATAGATGTAATGTAAAATATACCAAGGAGAAAGGAGGGAAAAATATGAGAAAACGCAGATTGTTTGTAGCTTTTTCAACATGTCTGATGTTGGCACTGTCCTTTGGGAATGCTGCTTCGGCTGCGGTGATTACTTTTGATCAACGTCCGCAGTTAGAGTTGATGAAATTGCCGGGATCAGGACAGGTGGCAAAGCCAAACGGTACCTATATAGCAGGCGGAACCTGTGGAATCTCAGAAATTGGTGCTGGTCATGTGCGCATTAGTGCTGATACATCTTGTTATCGTAAATGTGCAAAAGTGGATGCAACTGCAACATTATATCAGGTAAATGGTAGCTATTACGATTTTCAAACAGATGCGTATGGATGTGCTTACGATGCTTATGATGTAGGCGTTTATAAAGATTGGTATGTGGAACGCCAGAAGTACTACCAAGTGCAGGGCGGGCACAATGCGACAGCTTACGATGGTACATTGGAGCCAACGGTAAGCTGGACGAACATCGTCTACGTCAGCTAACATCTGACACGTAACTCGTCAACCGGCGAATCTGCATACTCTGCAGGGGCTGTTCCGCGATGACTGCTTTTCGTCTTTTTACATTACCTTTCATCGTATGCCTTTTGTGGACGAGCAGAGGAGCTCAAACACAGAATCCGGCGGGGAGCCGGAAAGATAGTGGCAATCAAATTGAAAAAGAATAAGGGGGATTCCAACATGAACGCAAAGTATTATCGTTTTTTGTATTATCCTGTCAACCATGGCACCCTTTTCGGAGCAAGCATTGGAGCTGCTAACGGAAAGGACGGTACGCAGATACTGTATATCAGCAGCGTGGAAGGCATTAAAACCGGATCCGGCCACGCTCCTCTGAGAGAAGAGCACCTTCACTATCTTGTTCTGGCGGATGTGTCCGAAGAGACGATCGGACGGGCGCAGGCACTGGCGGACGCCAATCAGGTGGACGTTGTGCTGCTTCCGAAGACGGACAGGGCGCATGCGCTCACACTGCAGGAGGGGACCGTGCTCCGCGAAGTGGAACACACCGAGGAGATATGCCTGCCGGATTTTGTGATGAAGCTGTTTTGCAGCGAAGGCCGGCTGGCCGCCTATGTGGGCAGTGCGGGCATGGATCCGGTAGATACCGAGTGCGTGATGAATGTAAAAGCGCACAACGCGGGGGATTGCAATCTTACGGTGGATGCCGGCAACCTGAGCTGCGAGATGAAATGCCTGTTGTGCCAGGATGTAACCTATTGTAAGAGACAGAACCAGAAAAACGATGGATATTTTGTAGACGGACACTTACTGCCGGGAACGGCGGACATGGCCAAATGCCTGCCGCAGCTGAAAACATATCTGGCAGAGGAGTGGAAAAAAATCCGCTTTGCAGGGCTGCCCGAGGAGGAAAAAGCCTGGAACGAGGATCTGCTGACCGCAGGGACGCCGGGCCACCGCCGGTATTTTATCGGCGCAAAAGATACCTCTGCGGAAATCATCCGCGCCGCGGCAGTTCACGATGCATACAGTTCTTTTGCACTGACAGACGCAAAAGCCGGGCTCTGCATTTCCGGCTGTTACGCAAAGAGATAGTAGGCAGCACCGCCATTCATTAAAAATTTATTAATCTGTGAAAAAGAACTGTCATTCAATGATGAGATGGGGTATACTGATAACAAGGTATACCCCTTTTCGATGGGAAAAATTTCTATATGAGGGGATTATTTACAGAAAACATTTCGGCAGAAAATTTATATGGAACTGGCACAGAATCTGTGCAGAACCGACATAAAATCTGTGTGAAAATATCACATAAACAGGGGACAGGAGGGAGAACGGTATGAAACTGACATTTATCGGGGCGGCCCACGAGGTGACGGGCAGCTGCATGTACCTGGAGGCGTGCGGCAAAAAGATCCTCATCGACTGCGGCATGGAGCAGGGGGTGGACGTGTTTGAGAATGTGCCGCTCCCCGTGGCGGAAGCGGACATCGACATGGTGTTTCTGACGCACGCGCACATCGACCACTCCGGGAAACTGCCCCTGTTATATAAGAACGGATTCCGCGGGCAGGTGTTCGCCACCTGCGGGACGGAGCGGCTGTGCGGGATCATGCTGCGCGACAGCGCGAACATCCAGATGTTTGAGGCGGAGTGGCGCAACCGCAAGGCGAAGCGCTCCGGGAAGCAGGAAGTGGAGCCCCTTTACACCATCGAGGACGCGGAGGGCGTGCTGAAGTGTTTTGTGGGGCGCGAGTACGGCGAGAAGATCATGGTGGCGGAGGGCATCAGCATCCGCTTTGTGGACGCGGGCCATCTGCTGGGCTCCTCCTCCGTGGAAGTCTGGATCCATGAGAACGGCGTCAGCAAAAAATTGGTGTTCTCCGGCGATATTGGGAACACCGACCAGCCCATTATCTGTGATCCGCAGACCATCGAGGACGCGGACTATGTGATCATGGAGTCCACTTACGGCGACCGCAGCCACGGGCCGAGGCCGGACTACATCGCCGACCTGGCGGACGTCATCCAGACCACCTTCGACCGCGGCGGAAATGTGGTCATCCCGGCTTTCGCCGTGGGCAGGACCCAGGAGATGCTCTACTTCATCCGCCAGATCAAGGAGGAGAAGCGCATCAAAAACCACGATGATTTTGAGGTCTACGTGGACAGCCCTCTGGCAATCGAGGCCACGAAGATTTTTATGGAGCGCATGCACGACGACTTCGACGAGGAGGCGTCCCGCCTGATCCAGAGCGGGATCAACCCCATCAGCTTCCCGGGGTTGAAGACCGCCGTGACCAGCGACGACTCCAAGGCCATCAATTTTAACGACAGCCCGAAGGTCATCATCTCCGCCAGCGGCATGTGCGACGCGGGCCGCATCAAGCACCACCTGAAGCACAACCTGTGGCGGCCGGAGTGCACAGTTTTGTTTGTGGGCTACCAGTCGGCGGGCACCCTGGGGCGCGCGCTGGCCGAGGGGGCGAAGGAAGTGAAGCTCTTCGGCGAGGACATCGAGGTGCGCGCGCAGATCCGCACCCTGGCAGGCGTGAGCGGCCATGCGGACAGGGACGGCCTGATGGACTGGATCAAAGCGTTTTCGAAGAAACCGGAGAAGGTGTTCGTGGTGCACGGCGAGGACGCCGCCTGCGTGGCGCTGGCCGGGCGCATCCGCGAGGAGCTTGCGCTGGACACCCTGGCACCGTACAGCGGCACCGTGTACGACCTGGCGGCCGGAAAACTGATCCGAGAGGCGCAGCCGGTGCGCATCCAGAAAAAGACCCCGGCGGCGTCCAGCCGTCAGAGCACGGTATTTGACCGGCTGCTCTCGGCAGGGCAGCGCCTGCTCGCCGTCATCCGCCGCAACGAGGGCGGGGCGAACAAGGATCTGGCCAAATTTGCGGATCAGATCGAAGCATTATGTGACAAATGGGAGAGATAACTTATGAAAAAATTATTGCTGATCGTCAATCCGAAGTCGGGCAAGGGAGCCATCCGCAGCCGTCTTTTGGATATTACGGACATCTTTGTCAAGGGCAAGTACGACGTGTCAGTCTATGTGACCCAGGAGTCCGGGGACGCCAGGAGGCGCACCGAACAGGCGGTGGGCGACTATGACGTCATCGCCTGCAGCGGTGGAGACGGGACCTTGGACGAGGTCATCAGCGGTATGCTGGACAGCGGCCGCAAGTGCACCGTCGGCTACATCCCCGCGGGCAGCACCAACGATTTCGCCAACAGCCTGGGCCTTCCGAAGAATATGCTGGGGGCGGCAAAACGGATCGTGGAGGGCAGCGAGGTGCAGTTTGACATCGGCAGCTTCAACGACGATCACTTTGTGTACATCGCGGGGTTCGGCCTGTTTACGGACGTGTCCTACGAGACGGATCAGAACATGAAGAACGCCCTGGGGCATCTGGCCTATCTTCTGGAGGGCGCGAAAAAGCTGGCCTCCATCAAGTCCTACCGCCTGAAGGCGCGCATGGACGACCGCGAGGAAATCGAGGGCGAATTTATTTTCGGCATGATCACAAACTCCACCTCGGTGGGCGGCTTCCAGAACATCACGGGCAAGCACGTGAAGATGGACGACGGCGTGTTTGAGGTAACGCTGGTGCGCAAGCCCACGAACCTGATCGAGTTCCAGGCCATCCTGACGGCGGCGGTCACGCAGAAATCGGACGACCAGTATTTCTTCCAGACGCGGGCGGGCAGCATCGACATCACGTTTGAGGAGGCGGTTCCCTGGACGTTGGACGGGGAGTTCGGCGGCGAACACACCGAGGTTCACATCCGCAACCTGCAAAAAGAACTGACGATGCTCAATTGATTCAATTCCGCAACCTGCAAAAAGAGCTGACGATGCTCAATTGATTCAATTCCGCAACCTGCAAAAAGAGCTGACGATGCTTAACTGATTCAATTTTCAAATAAGACGTATGTATTAATTCTATAAATGAATTTTTTGAAAGCTCTTGCATTTTTCCGCAAACAGGAGTAATGTAAATGCTGGTTTAAGCAGAACAAAGATGTTCCACAGAGGTGGAGCATCTTTTTTTGTTTTGCAGTGTAGAATGAGGAGGGTACGATTATGAGCGAAGTAACCAATGTAGCTGCGATCTTCGGCGAAGACGTCTTCAACGACAAGGTTATGCAGGAGCGCCTGCCGAAAAAAGTTTACAAGGAACTGAAAAAGACTATAAATGAGGGCAAAGCGCTGGATCCCACCGTCGCGGACGTCGTCGCGGAGGCGATGAAGAACTGGGCGGTGGAGAAGGGCGCTACGCACTATACGCATATCTTCCAGCCGCTTACCGGCGTGACGGCGGAAAAGCACGACTCCTTCATCACGCCCGTTCGGGAGGACGGCACGGTGCTGATGGAGTTCTCCGGCAAGGAGCTGATCCAGGGCGAACCGGACGCATCCTCGTTCCCGTCGGGCGGCCTGCGCGCCACCTTCGAGGCGAGAGGCTACACCGCCTGGGACTGCACTTCCCCGGCCTATGTGAGAAAGGACGCGGCGGGCGCGATCCTTTGCATCCCCACGGCGTTCTGCTCCTACACGGGCGAGGCGCTGGATAAAAAGACCCCGCTCCTGCGCTCCATGCAGGCCATCAACGATCAGGCCCTGCGTCTTCTGCGCCTGTTTGGAAACACTACCTCCAAGAAAGTGACGCCCTCCGTGGGACCGGAGCAGGAGTACTTCCTGGTGGATAAGCAGAAATATTTACAGAGAAAAGACCTCATCTTTACGGGGCGCACCCTGTTCGGCGCTATGCCGCCGAAGGGCCAGGAGCTGGACGATCACTATTTCGGCACCATCCGCCAGCGGATCGCTTCCTATATGAAAGATGTCAACGAAGAACTGTGGAGACTGGGCGTTACCGCAAAGACCCAGCACAACGAGGTGGCTCCCGCCCAGCATGAGCTGGCGGCCATCTACGCGGAGGCCAACATCGCGGTGGACCACAACCAGATGATCATGAAGACCTTAAAGAAAGTGGCCTGCCAGCACGGCCTGCAGTGCCTGCTTCACGAGAAGCCCTTTGCGGGTGTGAACGGTTCCGGCAAGCACAACAACTGGTCCATTACCACGGACGACGGCATCAACCTGCTGGATCCGGGCAAGACGCCTCACGAGAATGTGCAGTTCCTGCTGGTGCTTACCTGCATCCTGAAAGCGGTTGACGAACATGCGGATCTGCTGCGCGAATCCGCGGCCGACGTGGGCAACGACCACAGACTGGGAGCCAACGAGGCGCCGCCCGCTATTATCTCCATCTTCCTGGGCGAGCAGCTGGAGGATGTGATCGAGCAGCTGGTAAACACCGGCGCGGCCACCCACAGCAAATCCGGCGACACCCTGAGCACCGGCGTGAAGACGCTGCCGGAGTTCTCCAGGGACGCCACAGACCGCAACCGCACGTCGCCCTTCGCGTTTACGGGCAACAAGTTTGAGTTCCGCATGGTGGGTTCGAGAGATTCCATCGCGTCCCCCAATATCGTGCTGAACACCATCGTGGCGGAGGCGTTCTCCGATGCCTGCGATGAGATCGAGAAGGCGGATGACTTCGACGCCTGCGTGCACGACCTGATCAAGAAATACGCCACCGAGCACCAGCGCATCATCTTCAACGGCAACGGCTACTCCGACGAGTGGGTGGAAGAGGCCGCAAGGAGAGGGCTGCCGAACCTGAAGTCCATGGTGGACGCCATCCCGGCCATGGTGTCGGAGAAGGCCGTCAAGATGTTCGGCAAGTTTGGCGTGTACAGTGAGACCGAGCTGAAGGCGCGCGCGGAGATCCAGTATGAGACCTACGCGAAGGCCATCAACATCGAGGCGAAGACCATGGTAGACATCGCCAGCAAGCAGATCATCCCGGCCGTCATCCGCTACACCAAAGAGCTGGCGGACACCATCAACGCCGTGACCGCGGCGGGCGGAAAAGCGCCGGTGCAGGCAGGGCTTCTGAGCGAGATCAGCGATTACCTGGAGGAGGCCAAAGCGGCGCTCGGCGAGCTGATCCAGGTGGAGGCCGCGGCGGCCGCCATCGAAGATACCGAGGCGCAGGCGAGAGCATTCCACGACCAGGTGGTTCCGGTGATGGCGAAGCTGCGCGCGCCGGTGGACCAGATGGAAATGCTGGTGGACAAAGAAGTATGGCCCATGCCGTCCTACGGCGACCTGCTGTTTGAAGTGTAGTGCAGACCCCCCCTAATAAAATGACTCATATAGAAAAAAGACTGTTGCAGAAATGTGACAGCCTTTTTTCGTTCTGTCCGAATGGTTTTTAACAAGATTTTTAACAAGATCAATATGCAGAGATGGGGTCCCCTTTTTTTTACATACTTATGTTACTCGACAAAATGAACAAAATTTGTCGAAATAGTTCTTTTTGTGTATTTTTTTTAGTACAATTAAAAGGGGGTTTATCCACAAAGGGGGACGTGGAAAATGCGATAAAATGGACTTATACACGAAGTTATACACATTATCCACAAAAAAATGCTCGATTTTGACGGTTTACATAGTTTTTTTCCAGAACGGGTGTTTTGTTCAGGTCTACTAAAAAATCACATTTTGGGAAGAAAATCACAGACGCCGGGCCAACAAAATGCGACATATTTCCTGTTACGGGACCATTGACAAACGTAACAAAATATTATAAAATCTTAACAAATAAGTAACTTTTATTTCTGGAAAAGAATTCCAGGGAAAACCGGAAGGAGAAACGCATGAGATTCATACCGGGCAGAAAACAATGGATAAGAACACTGATCCTCGGCTTACTGCTGTGCATGATGACGGGAACTGCCGCACAGGCAGCCGCGTGGGTAAAGACCAGTTACGGTTACCGCTATTTTCTGGACAGCAGGACCTATGTGAAAGGCTGGCAGAAGATCAATGGAAAGTGGTATTATTTTAACCGCTACGGCGTGCGCGCGGAAGGACTGATGAAATTAAACGACAATCTGTACGCGTTTCAGCCGGGCACAGGCGTCCGCGTGGAGAACAGCTGGGTGCTGATCGACGGCAAATACTATTACGCGGATAAGAACGGGATGGTCCAGAAGAACCGGTGGATCCAGGACCGCTATGTGATCTCCACAGGCCAGATGGGAACCGGCTGGCTCACGCTGGGCGGTCAGAAATATTATCTGAACACGGCCAGCGGCAGAAAGACCGTCGGGAAAATGCGCATCGACGGAAAATGGTATTTCTTTGACGAGAACGGCTGCATGGTCACGGAGAAGTGGCAGAAGATCGACGGCAGTCTCTATTATTTCAAGGCGGACGGCACCATGGCCATCAGCGAATGGGTGGGCCAGTATTATGTGGGCGCGAACGGCGTGAAGTCTGACACGATACGCGCCAAGGGCCTTGTAAATGTGAACGGCAAGTATTATTTTGTGAATGACGACTACACCAAGGCGCAGGGCTGGAAGACCTTAAACGGCAAGACCTACTACTTTGGAGATACCGGCAGCGCCGCCTATGTGGGCCTGAAAAATATCGGCGGGGAGCTTTATTATTTTGATTCCACGGGCGCGATGGTCACCGGCTGGATGACCATCAACAACCACGACTATTACTTTGATGAGAAAGGCGTGCTGGTGCGCGGGCGCACCGTGATGATCGACGGCAGGGCTTACACGTTCAACGCCAACGGGCTCTGGGCAAACACGGAGCGCGGAAAAGAGATCGCGCGCACGGCTCTGCGCTATGTGGGCGGGCCCTATGTGTACGGCGGCAACGACCTTTTAAACGGCGTGGACTGCTCCGGCTTTACGCAGCAGATCATGAAGCTGTTTGACATCAGCATCCCCAGGACGGCGGACGACCAGAGGCTCGGCTCGGACGGCTGGGGGACTTACACGAAATCCCGCGTCATCAAGCCGGTGCTGACCACCATGCTCCCGGGAGACCTGATCTTCTACGGCTACAGCCCCAATTACGCGACGCACGTGGCCATGTACATAGGAAACGGCAAGATCGTGCACGCGTCCACATCGGAGACCGGCATCATCATTTCCGACTATGATTACGGCACGCCCATCATCGGCGTCCGCAGATATTGGTAAGAGAAACCGGCGCGCACGGATGCAGGTAAAATAAACCTGCGCGCACGGATGCAGGCAAAATAAACCGGCACGCGGGTACAGGTAAAAAAGAATCAACGTCCGCGGATATTAAAAAATGATAAGGCAGGTAGAAGATGAGGCTTAGAAATATACCGAGAGCCGGTGAAGTGATAGAAAATAGTTCTTATGTGATCCATGACCCCGCTGCACAGCGGGGTCTTTGGCGCGCTCTGTTTCAGAACGACCATCCGCTGCACATCGAGGTGGGGATGGGGAAAGGGCAGTTTCTGACGGCGCTTGCCGAGCAGAACCCGCACATCAACTATGTGGGGATCGAGCGCTACACCAGCGTGCTGCTGCGCGCGGTGGAGAAGCTGCAGGAAAAAGAGGAAAAGCCGCAAAACCTGTATTTCCTGTGCATGGACGCGCGGGAGCTGACCGACGTGTTCGGCCCGGGGGAAGTGTCCCGCATCTACCTGAACTTTTCCGATCCCTGGCCGAAGGAGCGCCATGCGCCGCGCAGGCTCCCGTCCAGGCAGTTCCTGGAGCGGTACGACCGCATCCTCGCGCCGGACGGCGAGGTGGAGTTTAAGACGGACAACCGGGGACTGTTCGACTTCGCGCTTAACGAGGCCGCGGCGGCGGGCTGGCACGTGCGCGTGTGCACCTTCGACCTGCACGCCGACCCGGAGCTGATGCGCGGCAATATCATGACCGAATACGAGGAGAAATTTTCCGCGAAGGGGAACCCCATCTGCAAGACCGTTTTGTATCGCGGGGAACCGAAGGAGGCATAGTCTCATAAACCAGGAGAGGCAAGGGATCTGCAGTCTCATAAACCAGGAGAGGCGAGGAATCTGCAGTCTCATAAACCAGGGGAGGCAAGGAATCTGCAGTCTCATAAACCAGGGGAGGCAAGGAATCTGCAGTCTCATAAATCAGGGGAACGAAAGGACGCGCGGCCTCATAAATTATAAGAGACGACGGCAGAACGCCGTCTGCGAAAGCAAAATGATCTGGGGGCCGTTTGATGCGCATGAAAAATCTGAAACGCAGCGTGGGGATATTCTTGTACGACAGACAGCTGGGCGGCAGGAAATTTGCCGCTGCAAAAAAATCCCTGCAGGAGGTTTTCCGTACCCTGCAGGCTGAGAGAAATAGTAAGGGTTCTTAGTGCAGTCTGGAACCGCGCCACATGGGAAAGCTGTGCCGCACTGGGAGCGGGTCACATTTTGATATGTCTCTTTTGCAATCGATATTCGAGATACAGGTCAAGCAGATAGCGGATCACGGCCATCATGGGCACGCTCAAAAACATGCCGAGCACGCCGCCGATGCTTCCGCCCACGGTGATGGAGAAGATGATCCACAGAGGCTTCAGGCCCACCGTGTTGCCCAGGATCTTCGGGCCCAGGAACAGGCCGTCGAACTGCTGGAGCACAAAGATCAGGATGGCAAACCCAAGCGAGGTCAGCGGGTCGATGAGGAGCAGCACGATGATGCCCGGCACGGCGCCGATGAACGGGCCGAAGTAGGGGATCATATTGGTGATGCCCACAATGACGCTGAGCAGCAGCGCGTAGGGCATACTGAATATACTCATCAGGATGAAGCACAGAAGGCCGATGATGGTGGAGTCGATGGATTTTCCCACGATAAAGTTTGTGAAGATGCTGTTGCACTCCGATAAGATCTCCATTGTGTGCCGGATATATCTGACCGGAACGAAGCTGTAAAGCACTCTCTGCATGGAGCTTTGCAGCTCTTTTTTATCCAGCAGCATATAAACGGAGACAATGATGGAGATAATAAAATTCAGCACGATCTTTGCGATGGCCATGGACGTGGTGTAGATGGCCGGTACCAGATCCGTGGCGAAATTGCGCAGGCTGGAGATGAAATCCGGCAGCGCGTCGTTCACCGCTTTCTGGAGCTCGCTCACATCCGCGTTGGGGAAGCGGTCCTGCAGGTTGTTGAAAAAGTTATAAGTGACATCATACAGCTTGGGCAGGTTGGTCACCACCTCCGTGATGCTGGAGACGATCTGCGGGATGATGTACAGCAGGCAGATGACCAGGACGCCCAGCACCAGCAGGTAGGAAAAGATGATGGCGATGGCCTTGCACACCCGCATGCTTTTGATCTTGCAGGGGCCCGCCAGAAATTCCACCAGTTTTTTGATGAACGGGTTCAGCATGAACGCGATCAGCACGCCGATGAGGAAAGGCATCAGCATGTTTAAGAGATCTTTCAGGGAGTTGGACACCGCGTGGGGCGTCATGACCACGCGGATGATGAGGGCGCTGATGGCCACCACCACCAGCACGTAGATGCTGATGGTAAAGTACTGGTTGTTCGGCAGAAATTTCTTGGGCTTTTCCGCTTCCTGCGGGATATCCGGTATAGAATCCGCGTAAGTCTGCGCTTTGGACTGTGTTTTATTTTCTTTCGGGGCCTCCCCCTTCACCGGTGTCTTTTTCATAGGAACCTCTCATAAAACAAAACGGTTTTCGCATTTTAGTATAATGCCTTTTTAAAGCAGATGCAAGCCGTTTGGGAAATCTTCACAGAAAATTTACAAAGGAGGACACGCTTTCGTGCGAAACCCCAATTCTTAAAAATTCTTAAAACTTGATAAAAAAAGGGCTTGAAATTATAAAAAAAATATAATATAATATTTTTCGTTCCAAGGGGAACAGGGTTTCATGCAACAAAAGATGCGCGATTAGCTCAGTTGGTAGAGCACCTGACTCTTAATCAGGGTGTCCAGGGTTCGAGCCCCTGATCGCGCACGGAAAGTATCGCTTTTGCAGACTTAGAGCTGCGGGGGCGGTGCTTTTTTCTTGCTTAAACGAGGGATCAGGAGGATATTTTATGATAAGAACACAGCTTGGAGACATCACTAAAATTGATACGGTGCAGGCCATTGTCAATGCGGCGAATAACAGCCTGCTGGGAGGCGGCGGGGTGGACGGCGCCATCCATCGGGCGGCTGGTTACAAATTGTTGGAGGAGTGCAAGTCCCTGCACGGCTGCGAGACGGGGAAGGCAAAGCTCACGGGGGCCTACGACCTGCCCTGCGAGTATGTGATCCACACGGTTGGGCCCATCTGGCGGGGCGGAGCGCACGGCGAGCCGGAGCTATTGGCGTCCTGCTATTGCGAGTCGCTGAAGCTGGCGGCAAAAAACGGGATCCGCACCATCGCCTTCCCATCCATCTCCACGGGGGTGTACGGCTATCCGGTGGATCTGGCGGCGCAGACGGCGGTGGAGGCTGTGCAGAAATTTCTCGCGGAGGATCCGGGAAAGATCGATGAGGTGGTCTGGGTCCTGTTTGACGCGCGGACGGAGCGCGCGTATGAAAACGCCCTGAGAGAACGGCAGTGAAGGCACACGGGAAGCGCGCGGCAGCGGCGAAGCGGGCGGTGCGCGGGCTTTGACGGCCCGAAAAATTTCTTAAATAAAGGATAGGAAATTGGAAATAAATGTGTTATACTATGTCAAGAGCCGAAACGTGTAAGAGATAAAAGTGCGTGCGATCTTCGGTCTATCCCATAAAAAAGAAAAGGAGATGGTAGTCATGGCATTAGTAACTACTACTGAGATGTTCAAGAAGGCTTATGACGGCGGCTATGCAGTCGGCGCTTTCAACGTGAACAACATGGAAATCGTTCAGGCTATTACAGAGGCAGCCGGCGAACTGAATTCCCCGATCATCCTGCAGGTATCCGCAGGCGCAAGAAAATATGCAAACCACACCTATCTGGTAAAGCTGGTTGAGGCTGCTCTCATCGAGAACCCCAACATCCCCATCGCTCTGCATCTGGATCACGGCGCAGATTTCGACATCTGCAAATCCTGCATCGACGGCGGATTTACCTCCGTTATGATCGACGGTTCCAAATATCCGTTTGAGGAGAATATCGAGCTCACCAAGAAGGTTGTGGAGTATGCGCATGCTCACGGCGTAGTGGTTGAGGCTGAGCTGGGCAAGCTGGCCGGCATCGAGGACGACGTGAAGGTTTCCGCGGAGGATTCCTCCTACACGCAGCCGGATGAAGTAGAAGAGTTCGTTACTAAGACGGGCGTGGATTCCCTGGCTATCGCCATCGGGACAAGCCATGGCGCTTACAAGTTCAAACCGGGTACAAAGCCGCAGCTCCGCTTTGACATCCTGCATGAGATCGAGAAGAGGATCCCGGGCTTCCCCATCGTTCTGCACGGTGCTTCCTCCGTTCCGCAGGAATATGTGAAGATTATCAATGCAAACGGCGGTCAGCTGAAGGATGCCATCGGCGTTCCGGAAGACCAGCTCCGTGAGGCTGCCAGAAGCGCAGTCTGCAAGATCAACATCGACTCCGACCTTCGCCTTGGCTTGACGGCGGGCGTCCGCGAGGTTCTGTTCAAAGATCCGTCGATCTTCGACCCGCGCGATTACCTGAAAGTTGGCCGCGCGAATGTGAAGGCTGTTGTGGCGCACAAGATCAAAGATGTGCTGGGCAGCGAAAACAAGGCCTGATGAATGTACGGGACTGCCGCAGAAAATGCGGCAGTCTTTTTTTATTTTGCGATTGCATTGTGGGGCCGTTCTTGTTATAATGCAAGCTGTATATACAGACTGTGCAGCGGGACGACACCCGGAAACAGAGACAAGTATGGGAGGAACGTATGGCGAAATTAGTGATCGATCCGTCAAAAAAGGAGAGCAGGATCGAAAAGGAGATCTACGGACATTTTTCCGAGCACCTGGGAAGGTGCATCTACGAAGGATTTTATGTGGGAGAGGATTCCCCCATCCCCAATAAGAACGGCATGCGCACAGACGTGGTGGAGGCCCTGAAGAAGATCCGCATACCGGTTCTTCGCTGGCCGGGCGGCTGCTTTGCCGACGAGTACCACTGGAGGGACGGCATCGGCCCCAAGGACAAGCGCAAAAAGATGATAAACACCCACTGGGGGGACGTGGTGGAGGACAACAGCTTCGGCACCCACGAGTATTTTGAGCTGGTGGAGCAGCTGGGCTGCGAGGCCTATGTGAACCTCAACCTGGGAAGCGGCACGGTGCAGGAGATGTCGGAGTGGGTGGAATACATCACGTTCGACGGCCTCTCCCCCATGGCGGAGCTGCGCAAAAAGAACGGGCATGAAAAGCCCTGGAAGGTAAAGTTTTTCGGCGTGGGCAACGAGAACTGGGGCTGCGGCGGAAACATGACGCCACAGCACTACGCGAACGAGTACCGCCGCTATCAGACCTATGTGAGGGACTACAAGCTGGATTCCAAGGGCAACGGCAAGTCTTTCAACAAGGTTTGCTGCGGGGCCAACGTGAACGACTATGACTGGACGGAGAACGTGCTGAAGACCTGCTTTGAGCACACGGAGGACAAGTTCCACGGCCACATGGACGGCCTCTCCCTGCACTATTACGTGCATCCCATGGGATGGGACAACAAGGGCAGCGCCACCGATTTTGACGAGAAGATCTGGTACCTTACCCTGGGCAAGGCGCTCTACATGGACGAGCTGGTTACCCGCCACGGCGAGATCATGGATAAGTACGATCCGGAGAAGAAGATCGGCATGATCGTGGACGAGTGGGGCGGCTGGTACGACGTGGAGCCGGGCACGAACCCCGGATTCCTCTATCAGCAGAATACCATGCGGGACGCGCTGATCGCGGGCATTACCCTGAATATCTTCAACAAGCACAGCGACCGGGTTAAGATGGCGAACCTGGCGCAGACCATCAACGTGCTCCAGGCCGTGATCCTCACGGACGGGCCGGACATGGTGCTGACGCCCACCTACCATGTGTTCGACCTGTACAAATACCACCAGGGCGCCGAGCTTCTGCGTAGCAGTCTGGAGACCAAGGAGATCGGCGTGGACGGGGCGCGCGTGGTAAACCTCACGGAATCCGTCTCCATGGACGGCGAGGGAACCATCCACATTACCCTTACCAACCTCTCCCTGGACGAGGACTATGAGATCGACGCGGTTCTTGAAAATTATAAGGCAGGCGATGTGTCCGGCGAGATCGTGCACGGCGGCATGACGGACAAGAACACGTTCGAGGAGCCGGACTGCGTGAAGGCGCTTCCGTTCGACGCCATCGAGAAGACCGACAGCGGCCTTAAATTTACCGTTCCGCGCTGCAGCGTGCTGCACATCGCGGTAAAATAAGCGCGGGATTTCCCGCAGAAATGCGCTTTGCGCAGAGGCCGGGCGCATTGGGACAACAGAAGGAAGGAGTGCGGTTTCGTGGAAAACGGGCTGCGCGTATGTAAAAAATGTCTGCTTCGCGAGATGAGCGAAGCAGACTATTTTAAAAGTCTGGAACAATATATTGCGAACCTGGAAGAGTCGGTGCGGGTTTCGCAGGAGGTGTATGAGCGCCGCCTGTCTGTGTGCGGTTCCTGCCGGAACCTGACGCGCGGGATGTGCCGCCTGTGCGGCTGCTTTGTGGAGCTGCGCGCCGCCCTGAAGGTGCGCAAATGCCCGGACGTCCCCTGCAGATGGGAGCGGGAACTGTAAGACCATGAGACCGCTGTGCCAGGCAGAGTACCAGGCAGCGAAATCGCCGTGCACACTGGACATCTGGCAGCAGCCACACCGCGCCGTGCGAGCCGGATGCCCGGCAGCAGGGCGTTTTGCTTTTACAGACTGCTGTAGTGCACGCGGACCTTGATGTCCTGGTTGTAGTTGCCGAAGCTCTTGCCGAACAGGGTAAGGCCGCCGATGTTTTTGGACGGCTCCATTACCTGGAAGCGCAGGACGAGGTCGTCCTGGGAGGTAAGGGAGAGCTTCTGCGAAGTCACGTCCGAGATCTTCAAGCCGTCTATGTAGGAACCGCGCCGGTCGATTTCCAGCATTTTTAAGAGGCCGTACTGGTTCCAGTTGGGGAACCACCAGTCCGGGGTGAACATGCCGCGCATGTCTCCGAAATCGCCGGGGCTGGTCCAGGTGCCGATGCGCATATTGTTCAGGAAAAAGGTAATGTCGCTGGGCCAGTCGTTGTTGACGCCCGGGGCCTCGCTGCTGATCTCAAAGGAGATGACCAGTTTGTCGATCTTCTGGTTGGGCGGCAGCATGTTGGGGATGCGGTAGTCGATGTAGCCCTTCCCGAACCACAGGATCTGCGCGTCCACATGGCTGGGATGGGCAAAATAGCGGGGATCGTCCACCTCGCCGATCAGTTTGCGCGACGTGGAGAGCCCGCAGGTGGGATATACGCAGTAATTGAAATAGTTCCCGATGGGAATGTCGATGGAGTAGCTGCTCTCCGAGGCGTTTTCTTTGTCCGCGACAATGTCCACCAGGATCTTGTCCACGTTCACGCGGCAGACCTTCTGGTTGCCGTGGCCGGCGTGCTCCGACAAAATGGTGACGATGCCGCTCTCCTCCAGTTTTTTCACATGGCCGGTCAGCGCGCCGTTGGTGATCCCAAGGCTCGAGGCCAGCTCGTTCATATTCATTTCTTTCTTTTCCAGTAAAAGCTCGATCAGACGGATCCGCATTTCAGAGCCCAGGGCCTTGAACACGGGCACGGCCTGCTCGAGACTTTTGATATACAACATAAGCGGTGCGTCCTTTATCCATGATAATGTCCCTCTGCCGGGACGGGGTGCGGGATTTCCCCGGCGGCATGTAGGCGCGCCGCGGATCCGGACTTGTGACCCCGGGATTATTATAGCGAATTGTGGAAATTTCTGCAATGAAAAAGTTGTTCTTTTGGCACAAATCCTGGCAAAAATATCATTGCCTTTTTCCAAAAATCAAGCTATACTTTATAAGATGCAAAAATAATTTAAATAATCATAAAAAGCAGGTGTGAAGATGAGCGAGAAGAGAGAACTGAAATACAATGAGCCGTGGATCTTGCAGAGGGCGGATCCCTACGTGTACCGGCACACGGACGGCACATATTATTTTACGGCCTCCGTGCCGGAGTACGACCGCATTGTGCTGCGCCACAGCGATACCCTGGCGGGCCTTTACGACGCCGAGGAGGTTACCGTCTGGAGAAAGCATGAGAAGGGCATCATGAGCATCCACATCTGGGCACCCGAGCTCTATTTTCTGGACGGGGCCTGGTACATCTACTATTCCGGCGGCGATGTGGACGATATATGGGAGATCCGCCCCTACGTCCTGAGGTGCACGGATCCCGACCCGCTTACCGGCAAGTGGGAGGAGATGGGCAAGATGACCCGCGCGGACGGGGACGTCTTCTCGTTTGAGGCGTTTTCTTTGGACGCCACCGTGTTTGAGAACAAGGGAAAGCGCTATTATGTGTGGTCGGAGAAAGTGAGCGTTTACCCGCAGATTGCGAATCTGTATATTGCGGAGATGAAGAATGCGGTCACCTTAAAGACCGTGCAGGTGCTTCTGTCCTCCCCGGACTACGACTGGGAGCGCGTGGGTTTCTGGGTAAACGAGGGGCCGGCCGTTCTGCACAGCAAGGGGAAGATCTACCTTACCTATTCCGCGTCCGAGACGGGGCCGGAGTACTGCATGGGCATGCTCTCCATCGACGAGGACGCCGATCTGCTGGATCCCAGAGCGTGGAAAAAGGAGCGCTATCCGGTGCTGAAGACGGACGCCTCCAAGGGAATTTACGGCCCGGGGCACAACTGTTTTGTGAAGGACGAGGAGGGTAACACCATCATGGTGTTCCACGCCAGGACGGAGGAGAAGATCGAGGGGAACCCGCTCTACAATCCCAACCGCCACACCATGCTGATGAAGATCAGCTTTGACGAGGAGACCGGAAGGCCGATCTTCCATTATAAGAAATGAATCGATATAAGAAGCAGTCGCGGTCGGAGACAGATCGCGATAGAAAACAAACCATGGGGGCTGCCGCGGCGGCCCTCATGACTGTTTCGGCCGGACTCTGCGTCCGGCCGTTTTGTCTGTTGCGGGGTTTTTGATCGGCTTGTTATAGGCCGCTTTTTTGGTCTGTGATTTGATCGTTTAGTTTGTCTGATACACAAGATCGTTTAGTTTGTCTGATACACAATCTCTATGCGCAGGTCCTGCGGATGGTCCCCGAACTCGCTGCCGAACAGGGTGCAGCCCCGGGCGTTCGGGCCGGGCGGCACGCAGATGCGGAAGCGCAGGATGGACTGATCCGTGAGGCACAGATCTTTCGCCGTCACGTTCGAGATGTGTTCCTCGTCCATGAAGCAGCCCTTCGCGCCGACGGTCAGCTTTTTTAAAAGGCCGTACTGGTTCAAAAACGGATACCACCAGTCGGGGTTCAGGCGGCCGCGCCGGTCGCCGTAGTCGCCCGGGCTGGTCCAGACGCCCAGGTGCGTGCCGTTTAAGAAAAAAGAGATGTCGCTGGGCCAGACATTGTTGTTGCCGGGCGCTTCCGAGGCGATCTCGAAGGACACCGACATTTCGCAGATACGGCTGTTTTTGGGAATGAAATTGGGCAGCACATATTCCAGGTAACCGGAGGTAAACCACAGAATCCGGGCGTCGTACCGCCCGGGATGGGCGAAGCAGCGTGGTTCGTCCACCTGGCCGATAAAGGCGCTCCGGTTGGCGAGCCCGCAGGTGGGGGCGGCGTCAAAGGACATATACTGGCCGATGGGCACATCCGCGCGGTAATAGGAAGCCTGGCGCGCATCCGGCAGGATGGAGACGGAGATCTGCGAGGCGCTGGGGCTGAAATAATATTTCTGCGGACCGCGCCCGGACACCGACGGGGCAAAGATGAGCTGGCAGTCCAGAAGCACCCGCAGATGTGGCGTGAGGGTAGTGACCGGCACGTCCAGAAGGGCGGCGAGCTCTTTTGCGGTCACGCCGTCGCGCCCGGCGACAATCTCCACGATTTTAGCCCGCATCTCCGAGCTCAAAGCCTGGAAGATGGGAAGGCCCGTGTCCAGTTTTGCGATTGAAAGCACAGATCCACCTCCATTTCACGGAATGAAATCCTAAAGAATTATTGTTTAGAAAAATCCGTTCCAAATCAATTCCATTATAAAATATGGGCAAAAAAAGTCAATAAAAACGTGATGCGGATGAGCGCTTTGAATAAAAAAATGCACAAATTTTAGTTTAGTATTTTCTAAATTAATAAAAATAAATCAAAAATAATGTTGACATACGCGGGACAGGATTGTATAATATCAATAAATCCGGTTGGTAAAAATATAAAAAGTGTGCAAATTGTCCAAATTATACTAATATTCGAAATTTATTTTACGAAATCTAGTGTTTCGGACAATAGGAAAGGGTTTCGTGACCGGCGGGGCCCGCACCGCAAAAAAAGGAGGAGTTTTCTATGAGCAAGAAATGGTTGGCATTATTGCTGACAGGCGCTATGGCAGCCACGATGGGCACCATGGCAATGGCAGAAGAAGCCGAGACGGAAGCGGCTCCCACCGCTGTTACCACAGTTGGTCCGGACGACGCCACGGCAAAGTTTGAACTCTGGTCATTCGTTGACCTGCACAATGAGTTTTACGGCAAGATGGTAGATCTGTGGAACGAGCAGAACCCGGATAAGACCATCCAGATCACATTCAGCACCTATCCGTATGCAGATCATCACAACAAACTGATGATGTCCCTGCAGGCTGGTTCAGGCGCTCCCGATATGTGTGATATTGAGATCGGCCAGTTCCCGAACTACACCGGAGAGAACTGCCCGCTGTATGATCTGACCGCAGCTCTTGAGCCGTATGCGGCAGACGTTGTTCAGTCCAGACTGGACATCTACTCCAGAGCGGACGGCGTTCGCGTGGGTGTTCCCACACACGTAGGCGCTGCTGTTATGTACTGGAACGCTGAGATCTTTGAGCAGTATGGTCTGGATTACAAGTCCGTAAAGACCTGGGATGATTATACCGCACTCGGCGAGCAGCTGAAAGAGGCTTCCAACGGCGAAGTTTACCTGACCTCCTGCGATACCGGCAGCGTTGACTGGCTGTGGATCGCTATGGCGCAGTACGGCGAAGACTGGACGGGCGGCCCGGACGGCGAAGTAAACGTACAGCTTGATTCCGTAAAGAAGATGCTTACCATGCAGCAGCAGTGGCTGAACGATGGCATCGCGATGATCTCCACCGATGGTCATGTAGACCTTGAGGCTGGTTTCAAGAACATCATGGACGGCAAGATCGCATCCTTCCCGAAGGCAATGTGGTACATGAGCCGTTTCAAAGATTACATGCCCGAGATGGAAGGCAAGTATGACATTACCAAGATCCCGGTATTCGAAGAGGGTCAGCCGTCTTCCGTAGGTATCGGCGGTACCGGTACTGTTGTAACGAACCAGTGCGAGAATCCGGAACTGGCAGCCGAGTGGCTGGCATGGGCTAAGCTTTCTGAAGAAGGCGAGAAGTACATCTGGAACGAGCTTGGATTCGACGTATGTAACACAGCTTACTGGTCAGACGAAGAGTTCGCGTATGACGAGAACAACTACTACAACACGTTCTTCCGTGTGAAACCGTACGAGATTCTGAACGCTCTGGCTGAGAACAACGAGATCGGCAGAATTTACTCCACAAGTGCTTCTCCGACCATCAACGACTACTTCTGCACCACCACTCTGAACGAAGTTCTTGAGGAAGGTATGGATGTAGACTCCGCTCTGCAGGAAGCTCAGGATTACATCAGCTTCGCAATCATGTAATGATGAAAGCTCCGGACAGCGGCCATCGACGGGCGTGCTTGCACGGACCGGCGAATGGCCATTGGACGGACAAGACGGTATGAGCAAAAAAGCAGCGCGAGCGCAGGCGAGCGATGCGATTTGCGAATACCGGCGGCGATTGCGGGAGTGCGGAGCACGGAGCAATCGGCTTTCATAAATAAGAGACGCTAACCCGTATGAGCAAAGAAGCGTCTGCGAACGTATGTGAGCAGCGCGATTTGCGAATAACGGGGAAGGATTGCGGGAGCTGCGAAGCAGCGGAGCAATCCGGGGCTTTTAAAAGTCCGTAGCAATCGGCTTTCATAAACGAATATTGAATTCATGAGGGAGGCCCGGGATCTCGCATCCCGGGCCCCTCTTCTACAATAGGAAAGAGCCGCTGTGCGACTATTTCCTATTGTAGAAAAAAAGAAGCCGGACAGTTGCTCCGGCAGGAAAGAGAGGAGGAAACATACAGTGAGTAAAGTTAAAAAGATACTGTATTCCCAGAAAGTCGCACCGTTTGTATTTTCACTCCCGTTCTGCATCAGTCTGCTGGTATTCTGGCTGTATCCGCTGGTAACCGGCATCCTGATGAGTTTCCAGACCGTGGACTTCGGTGTGACAACGTGGGTGGGCGTCAGCCATTACACCAAGCTGATGAAGGACCCGTTCTTCCGCACAGCTGTATGGAACAGTGTGGAGTATATGATCCTGACACTGCTTCTTCTGGTTCCCATCCCCATGCTTCTGGCAGTTCTGATCGAGAGCCGCATCACAAAGGCGAGGGGCCTGTGGAAGATCATCATGTATATCCCGGCACTTACCTCCGTGGTTATCTCCGGTATGCTGTTCCGTCTGATGTTCTCGGAAGGCGACGGCAGCCAGATGAACCAGCTGATGCACATGCTGGGACAGTCGTCTATCCCGTGGCTGAAGTCGAAAGGCACCGGCTGGGTGGCGCTGCTCCTTCTGTGTATGTGGAGATGGACCGGCGTGAATATGCTGTACTTTGTATCCGGCCTGAACGGCATCGACGGCTCTCTGTATGAGTCGGCGGACATCGACGGCGCAAGTCCCACCCAGAAATTCTGGTATGTGACCCTGCCGCTGCTGCGTCCCACCACCGTTTACGTTATCACGATCTCCGTGTTCGCAGGTCTGTCCATGTTCCTGGAGAGCTTCATGCTGTGGAACGGCAACTCTTCCCCGAAGAACATCGGTCTTACCATCGTGGGCTACCTGTACAAGCGCGGCATCGAGACCAACGAGCTCGGTTACGCCTGCGCAGTGGGCGTGGTGCTGATGATCATTGCACTCGTCATCAACTTCATCCAGCTGTTCGCAACCGGCACCATCGGATTCAAGAAGAAGGAGGATTAGGACTATGGCAGATAATAATACTCCAACCAAACAGAGAACCATGGCGGAAAACCACAGAGTGGGTTCTTTCTGTGCGACGGCTTTGTTCGTGATCGTCTGCGGACTGATCGCGTTCCCCCTGCTTGCAGGTCTGACGGCTTCCCTGCGCCCCGCGCGTGAGATCTTCCAGAACGGTATGTCTCTGAACCTGAAGGTCAGTGAGTGGAACCTGCACAATTACGCTTACCTGTTTACCAAATTCATCAATCCGAAGACGACCGACAGCGTGGCCATCGCGGATTCCAACAAATACTTCATGTGGTACAAGAACAGTCTGGTTCTGACCCTGACGACGGTTGTGCTGACCCTGCTGGTGTGCTACTTTGTGGCATACGGCATGACCATGTACAAGACCAAACTGGGCAACTTCCTGTTCTTCATGGTAATCGCTACCATGTCCGTGCCGTTTGAGATCCTGATGCTTCCGCTTTACCAGGAAGTTACCACCATCGGTCTGATCAACACAAACGCAGGCGTATTCCTGCCAGGCCTATGCGCCGCCGGAACCATATTCTTCTTCCGACAATACATGCAGGGCCTGCCGAAGGAACTGCTTGACGCGGCCCGCGTGGACGGCTGCACCGAGTACGGCATCAGCGTAAAGATCATGATGCCCATTACCAAGCCGGCGTTCGCCTCCATGGCGATCCTGTGCGCAATGGGTTCCTGGAACAACATGCTGTGGCCGATGCTTGTATTCCGTGACACGAACAAGTTCACGCTTCAGATCGGTCTGAACACCCTGCTTACCCCGTACGGCAACAACTACGATCTGCTGATCGCAGGTTCCATGTTCGGCATCATCCCGATCCTGATCATCTACCTCATCTTCAACAGATACCTGGTAGCCGGTATGACATCCGGTGCCGTAAAGGGCTGATTCATCAAAACGAAAGGGCTGCAGCATACGCCGCGGCCCTTTTTTACAAATCGCAGAAAAAGAGGAGGACAAGAACATGCCAAAAAATGCAAACATGATACTGGACAAGGCCTTCCGCATTTCCCAGATTGACGAGCGCATCTACGGCTCCTTTATCGAACATCTGGGCCGCGCCGTCTACGACGGCATCTATCAGCCGGGCCATCCGAACTCCGATGAGAACGGCTTCCGCAAGGACGTGATCGAGCTGGTAAAAGAACTGAATGTGCCCATCGTCCGCTATCCGGGCGGCAACTTTGTGTCCAGCTTTAACTGGGAGGACAGCGTGGGCCCGGTGGATCAGCGCCCCGCGCGCCTGGAGCTGGCGTGGAGGAGCCTTGAGACCAACAAGGTGGGCCTGCACGAGTTCAGCAAATGGGCGAAGGCCGCCAACTCCGATGTGATGATGGCCGTGAACCTGGGCACCCGCGGCATCGCGGACGCCTGCAACCTGCTGGAGTACTGCAACCATCCGGGCGGCACGAAATACAGCGACCTGCGCATCAGCCACGGGCAGAAGGATCCCTACAATTTCAAGGTGTGGTGCCTGGGGAATGAGATGGACGGCCCCTGGCAGCTCGGTGCTAAGACGGCCACAGAGTACGGACGGCTGGCACAGGAGACGGCCAAGGCCATGAAGCTCATCGATCCCACCGTCGAGTTTGTGGTGTGCGGCAGCTCCAACAAGGATATGCCCACCTTTGCGACCTGGGAAGACACCGTGCTCGACCACACCTATGAGAACGTGGATTATCTGTCCCTGCACAGCTACTATGGGAACCGCTCGGGCGACAGCAACGATTTCCTGGCAAAATCCGACGACATGGACGAGTTTATCCGTTCGGTTGTCGCCATCTGCGACTATGTGAAGGCGAAGAAGCACAGCAAAAAGAAGATGTTCCTGAGCTTCGACGAGTGGAACGTGTGGTACCACTCCAATGAGTCGGACAACGAGGAGATGAAGCAGCATCCGTGGCAGGTGGCCCCGTCGCTTCTGGAGGACATCTACACCTTCGAGGACGCGCTGGTGGTCGGCCTTCTGATGATCGTGCTCCTGCGCAATTCGGATCGCGTGCGCATGGCCTGCCTGGCGCAGCTGATCAATGTCATCGCGCCCATCATGACGGACAAGGATGGCGGCGGCGCATGGCGTCAGACCATTTTCTATCCGTTTATGCACGCTTCCAAATATGGCCGCGGCGTGGCGCTGATGCCGGTCATCGAGTCCGGCGTGCACGCCACCAGCAAGCACGGCGACGTGACGGATGTGGAATCCATTGCGGTGTACAGCGAGGAGAAAGAGGAAGTGACGATCTTTGCCGTGAACCGCAACCTGGAGGAGGACGTGGTGCTGACCACCGATGTGCGCAGCTTTGAGGGTTATCGCCTGAAAGAGCACATCGTGCTGGAGTGCCCGGACCTGAAGGCGGTCAACGCGTTCGGAAAAGAGACGGTAAAGCCGAAGACCACTGATCAGACCTCCATGGACGGCGGAAAGCTCACCAGCATGCTGCACAAGGCGAGCTGGAACGTGATCCGTTTGACGAAGTAATTAAACCTGTCTTAGACGGCCCATGGCGGGCGTCGGCCTTATACGGTTCGCGCAGAGCGGCGCGCCTGCCGGGCATCCGCTTTCGATGGCTGATACCGGGCGTCCGTTTTTAGACAACTTATATTGGGCGTCCGCCCACATACACAGCCTGAATATTGGCTGCTTCATCGAGCAGCACCAGATCGGCGTCCTTTCCGTCCGCAATGGAACCTTTGCGGTGGAAGACGCCGATCGCTTTTGCCGGGTTTTCCGAGAGCAGGGGGAGGAGCTCCTCCAGCGGACGGCCGGTAAAGGCGAGCAGGTTGTGCAGGGCCTGGATCTGCGTGAGTGTGCTGCCGGCGCGCACGTCCGTGCCGGTAATTTTGGCGTCGCCGTTTTTAACCGTCACATCGTTGACGCCCAGCTGATATTGCCCGTCCGGCAGACCGGCGGCCATGATGGAATCGGTAACGGCGATCACGCGGTCCGTGCCCTTTGTCTTCAGGAGCAGGCGCACGACGCCGGGATGCAGGTGCCGCCCGTCGCAGATGGCCTCGCAGTAGACGTCGGACTCCAGCACGGCACCGAAGATGCCCGGCTCGTGCCGGTCCAGAGGCTTCATGGCGTTGCCGGTGTGCGTGGCGGCCGCCGCGCCGTTTTGGATCGCGCGGCAGGCGGTCTCATAGTCCGCGCCGGAATGTCCGATGGCCACCCGGATGCCCAGGGAGACAGTCTCGGGGATAGCTTCCGTGACACCCTCCACCTCCGGGGACACGGTAATATAGCGGATGTTTCCCCTCGCCCGCTCCTGGTAGGAGCGCAGCAGCGGCATATCCGCGGTTCGCAAAAGATGCTCCGGCATCGCGCCTCGATATGCCGGGGACAGAAACGGCCCTTCCAGATGAATGCCCAGCAGCTCGGCTCCCTGGCCGGGTTTTTCCTGATGCAGCAGAAACTGGTCGATGCACCGGGCGGTCTGCCTGGGGGTGTCGGTAAGGATGGAACACAGCCAGGAAGTCGTGCCGTTTTGGGCCGCGAAGCGGCAGATCTTTTCCAGATCATCCGCTGAGGCGTGGTTCACGTCCACGCCGACAGCGCCGTGGGTGTGGATGTCCAGAAAGCCGGGCACAATGCGAAGGCCCTGCGCGTCCACAACCGTGTCGGCCGGGCCCTTCACTTCTGGTTCCGCAACCGTGTTGGCCGGGCCCTTCACTTCCGGTTCCGCAACCGTGTCGGCCGGAACCTGCGCTTCCGGTTTCAGAACCGTGATCCGCCCGTTTGCCAGCAGCAGATTTTTGCGCATAAATCTGCGGCCGATATATACCATTCCATTTTTCAGCAAAGTCGTATGCATGGAAAACCTCCTCATCTTTTCTATATTGTAATATATTTCGGGCGAAAGCGCACCTGAAAATATTCTGCGTATACGTCAGCAATATGCGTCTGCAAATATCGCGATCCAAGCCTTGACGTTCCAAATGATTCGCCTTATAATAAGTTATCGGCAACAG
>CANRIR010000007.1 GCA_947630735.1 uncultured Marvinbryantia sp. | reverse complement strand
AAAAAAACCGGGAGGATATGCCATGAAGCTTTTAGTCGTCGTAGATATGCAGAATGATTTTATAGACGGTTCGCTCGGCACGAAAGAAGCGCAGGAGATCGTGAAGCGCGCGGCGCAGAAGATCGCGCAGTACCGCGAAAGCGGCGGCAGGATCATCTTTACCATGGACACGCACAAAGAGGATTATCTGCAGACGCAGGAGGGAAAAAACCTGCCTGTCATGCACTGCATCAAGGGAACCCCCGGGTGGGAGCTCTGCCCTGAGGTAAAAGAGGCCGCGGATATCGCCGCCTGCCGCATCTACGAGAAGGATGCCTTCGGCTCCCGGGAATACGCCGCAGACTGGCAAAAAGGCTTCTTCGCGGACGTGGAGGAAGTGGAGCTCATCGGCCTGTGCACCGACATCTGCGTCATCTCCAACGCTTTGCTGACCAAGGCGTTTGCGCCGCAGGTGCCGGTAAAGGTGGACGCCTCCTGCTGTGCGGGCGTGACGCCCGAAAGCCACAAAAACGCGCTGGAAGCCATGAAAATGTGCCAGATACAGATCTGCCGGGAAGAAACGCTCCAATAAAAAATCGGAGTGACAAGATTTGAACTTGCGACCTCTCGGCCCCCAGCCGAGCGCGCTACCAAGCTACGCCACACTCCGATTTTCCCGCTCAGAAGTTTTCTCTGGCGGAACATGTTATAGTATAACAGAATGTGGCGTAGTTTTCAAGCCCTAAAATAAAAATGTCCTTATTTTTTCCGCGTCATTTCTGATTGATGTAGTTGATCAGGCCCTCCGCCTGGATGATCTTCTGCATGAACTCCGGGAACGCCTGTCCTTTGAACTGCGTGCCTTTTGTGCGGTTGTAGATGATGCCGCTGTCGAAGTCCACCTCCACCTCATCGCCCGCCGAGATGCCCTTCGACGCCTCCGGGCACTCGATGATCGGCAGCCCGATGTTGATGGCGTTGCGGTAAAAGATGCGCGCGAACGTCTCCGCGATCACGCAGCTCACTCCCGCCGCCTTGATGGCGATGGGCGCGTGCTCCCGGGAGGAACCGCAGCCGAAATTCTTTTCCGCCACGATGATGTCGCCCTTCTTTACCTTGTGGATAAAGTCTTTGTCGATGTCCTCCATGCAGTGGGTCGCCAGCTCCGCCGGGTCGGAGGAATTTAAGTAGCGCGCCGGGATGATCACGTCCGTGTCCACATTGTCCCCGTATTTAAATACTCTTCCGTATGCCTTCATGGTACCGCCTCCTCACAATCCAAGCGCGTCCGGCGCGGAAATGATCCCGGTGACGGCGCTGGCCGCCGCCACAGCCGGGCTTGCAAGATAAACTTCCGATTTTACGTGGCCCATACGGCCCACAAAGTTGCGGTTCGTGGTGGAGACGCAGCGCTCCCCCTCCGCCAGGATGCCCATGTAGCCTCCCAGGCACGGTCCGCAGGTGGGCGTGCTGACCACGGCCCCTGCCTCGATGAAGGTCTTTAAGAGTCCTTCCTCCATGGCCTGCAGATACACCTTCTGCGTGGCCGGGATGACGATGCAGCGCACCCCTTTCTTCACTTTGCGCCCTTCCAGGATCTTTGCCGCGCAGCGCAGATCCTCAATGCGCCCGTTGGTGCAGGAGCCGATGACCGCCTGGTCGATGGCGATCTCCTCCGTGATCTCGTCCACCGTCCGGGTATTCTCCGGCAGATGCGGGAACGCGACGGTGGATTTCAGGGCGCTCAGGTCGATGGTGTACTCCTCGTCGTACACGGCGTCCGCATCCGCCTCGTAGATCTTGTAGGGACGGCTGGCGTGCTCTTTCATATAGGCAATGGCCGCGTCGTCCACTGGGAAGATCCCGTTCTTTCCGCCCGCCTCGATGGCCATATTGGCGATGGTAAAGCGGTCGTCCATGGAGAGGTTTTTAACCCCCTCTCCCACAAATTCCATGGAGCGGTACAATGCCCCGTCCACGCCGATCATGCCGATGATGTGCAGGATCACGTCCTTGCCGCTCACCCACTTGGAGGGCTTGCCCACCAGGTTGAAGCGGATGGCGGACGGCACTTTGAACCAGGCCTTTCCGGTGGCCATTCCGGCCGCCATATCCGTGCTGCCCACGCCCGTGGAAAACGCGCCTAATGCACCGTAGGTGCAGGTGTGGGAGTCCGCGCCGATGATGACATCGCCCGCCACGGTCAGCCCGCTCTCCGGCAGGAGCGCGTGCTCAATGCCCATCTGCCCCACGTCAAAATAGTTGGTAATATCATGCTTTGCCGCGAACTGGCGCACGCATTTGCAGTGCTCCGCGGATTTAATGTCCTTGTTCGGAATAAAATGATCCATGACCAGCGCGATCTTGTCCTTGTCGAACACGCCCTGTTTGGTAAATTTGTCCATCTCGTGGATGGCCACCGGGGATGTGATATCGTTTCCCAGCACCAGGTCCAGATCCGCCTCGATCAGCTGTCCCGCCTCCACGGACGGCAAATGCGCCGCCGCGGCCAGGATCTTCTGTGTCATCGTCATACCCATGTCCTGTTCTCTCCTCCTATCAAAGAGAGCTGCTGCAGAGGGCTCCCCGCCTGGATCTTCCGATACCGGACGAGGCCCTCCTGCGGCAGCTCATTTGGTTTTTGATGATCAGTTGTTGATCAGCTTGTCCTCGCCGTTCCAGCTGTACAGCTTGCGGATCTCCTCGCCCACGATCTCGGACGGATGCTCGGACGCGAGCTTTCTCATGGCCTTGAAATGCACCTGGCCGCCCGCGGGGGACATATCCAGCAGGAAGTCTTTCGCGAAGGTGCCGTCCTGAATGTCGGAGAGGATCTTCTTCATGGTCTTCTTGGTCTCCTCCGTGATGATCTTCGGACCGGTCACATAGTCGCCGTACTCCGCCGTGTTGGAGATGGAGTAGCGCATACCCGCGAAACCGGACTGGTAGATCAGATCCACGATCAGCTTCATCTCATGGATGCACTCAAAGTAAGCGTTTCTGGGATCGTACCCGGCCTCCACCAGGGTCTCGAAGCCCGCCTGCATCAGGGCGCAGACGCCGCCGCAGAGCACAGCCTGCTCGCCGAACAGGTCGGTCTCGGTCTCGGTGCGGAACGTGGTCTCCAGAACGCCCGCGCGCGCGCCGCCGATGGCCAGCGCATAAGCCAGCGCTTTCTCCAGAGCCTTGCCGGTTGCATCCTGGTGCACCGCCACCAGACACGGAACGCCCTTGCCCGCCTGGTACTCGCTTCTCACGGTGTGGCCCGGGCCCTTCGGCGCGATCATGGTAACGTCCACATTCTTCGGCGGAACGATGCAGCCGAAATGAATGTTGAAGCCGTGGGCAAACATCAGCATGTTGCCCTCCTCCAGGTTCGGCTCGATGTCTTTCTTATACATGGCGGCCTGCTTCTCATCGTTGATCAGGATCATGATGATGTCCGCCTTCTTGGCAGCCTCCGCGGCCGTGTAGACCTCAAAGCCCTGCTCCACTGCCTTGTTCCAGGAGCGGCTGCCCTCATACAGGCCGATGATCACGTGGCACCCGGACTCCTTCGCGTTGAGCGCGTGGGCATGTCCCTGGCTGCCGTAGCCGATGATAGCGATGGTCTTTCCCTCCAGAATGGAAAGATTACAGTCCTCCTGATAGTAAATCCTTGCTTGTTCCATAATGCTTCTCCTCCTTATAAAATGATATATGGATGATCCCGCGGCGTCTGAGAACTGCTGTCCTTCTCTAAAATTCAGAGCAGGCAGCGGTCTTGCCCGGTATCACAGATATCTCACATCGTCCGCGCCGCGGGACAGCCCGGTAATGCCGGTGCGCGCCAGCTCCAGGATCTCGTAGTCGCTCATCAGCTCCAGGAAAGCGTTCAGCTTGGCCTGGTCGCCTGTCAGCTCTATCATCATGGAGTCCCTTGTGACGTCCACCACCTTGGCCCGGAAAATATCGCAGATGGCGTTCACGCCCTGCCGGTCCTGCGCCTCCGCGCGCACCTTTACCATGATGAGTTCCCGGTTTACGCTCTCTCCGCTCTTCAGGGTCTTGATGTCCACCACGTCGATCAGCTTCGCGAGCTGCTTGACGATCTGGTCCAGGATCTGCTCGTCCCCGTTTACCACGACCGTCATGCGGGAATAACGCGGATCCGCCGTTTCCCCAACCGTCAGGCTGTCGATGTTGTAGCCCCTGCGGCTGAACAGCCCGGCCACGCGGCTCAAAACGCCGGATGTATTGTCCACCAGCATGGAAAGGATTCTCTGATTCACTGCGTTCACTCCTTTGCGTTAATGTGCCGAAACATATTTCCTATTTTAGCAAGCCTGCCTATGTTTGTCAATGCCTCACAAAAAAAGAATCACGCCTGCATCACAAAAAAGGATCACGCCTGCGCTCACCAAAAAGGATCACGCCCGCGGGATTTCCGGGGCGCAAAAAAGGGCGGTCACTCGCCGCCCTCTCTTGATTCCATGTAGGTTTTGAAAAAATATTTCAGGATCGATCTTCGCGTTACGATGCCGATGAAAGTCTGGTTGTCGTCGATGACCGGCACGAAGTTCTGATTTAGGGATGTCTGCATCAGATCTTCGATGTTGCACTGAATGTTGACCGGCTCGTTGTACCAGCGCCGCCGGACACTCTTGAGCGGTATGCTCTCCGCCTCGCGCATCTCCTTCAGCCCCAGCTCCTTGACGGACCACAGCAGATCTCCCTCCGTGATCGTGCCTATGTAGTTGCCGTTCCGGTTGATGATGGGCACGGCGCTGTACCGGTAATGCTCCATTTTTTCCAGCGCCTGCCGCATGGAATAGTCATCGTATAAATAAGCTACTTCACTCTTCGGCTTCAGAAAAAATAAAATATTCATGCCTTTTCCGCCCTGTTCTTTTCCTTTTCCGAGGAATTGCTCCCTCTTTCTTCAGTATAAAGCACAGGCGGCTTTTCGTCAATAAACTATGTGCATTTTTCACAATTATTTAAGATTTTCAAGGATTTTTTTATAAATCTTTTTCGGCTTCCTCCTGGATATCCGGGAAGGCGGACAGCATCGGTTTTTCCTTCGACCCGCGCAGCACGCGCGCTATGTAATTCTTCGTGATCTTATAGACCAGCGGCGAAAGCGCGAGCACGCCGATGAGGTTGGGGATGGCCATCAGTCCGTTGAAGGTGTCCGACAGATCCCAGGCGAGGCCCAGGTTCATGGTTGCGCCCACCAGGATGAACACCACAAAGATAGCCCGGTAGATGATGGTGGCCTTTGTGCCGAACAGATACTCAAACGCCTTGGTGCCGTAGTGGCTCCAGCCGAGCACCGTGGTAAAGGCAAACAGCAGGATGGCGATGGCGATGAACATCGGTCCGATGCTTCCGAACACCTGCGCGAACGCCTCGCCCACCAGAGCGGAACCCTCCGCCTCGCTGATGACCTCGCCGGTCTCCAGATTTACCAGGCCGGAGGAGAGCACCGCAAACGCGGTCAGCGTGCAGACCACGATGGTGTCCGCGAACACCTCGAAGATGCCCCACATGCCCTGCCGCACCGGTTCCTTCACGTTCGAATTGGAGTGCACCATAACGGAGGAGCCAAGGCCCGCCTCGTTGGAGAACACGCCGCGCTTCATGCCCCAGGTGAGGGCCATCTTCACGCCCGCGCCGACCATGCCGCCGCCCACGGCCCGCAGGCCGAACGCGCCCTTAAAGATCGCGCCGAAGATCTCGCCCGCTTTTCCGATGTTGGCAAAGAAGATGACCAGAGCGCCCAGCACATACACGATCGCCATAAAGGGAACGATCTTTTCCGCCACGGAGGCGATGCGCTTTAAGCCGCCCACGATCACCAGGCCCGCGATCACCATGAGCACCACGCCGGTCACGATGTTCGGAACGCCGAACGCGGATTTCATGTTGCCCGCGATGGAATTGATCTGGCTCATGTTGCCGATGCCAAAGGAAGCCAGCAGGCAGAAGCAGGAAAACAGAACCGCCAGCACCGCGCCGATGGTCTTGCAGCCGTTCTTGGAGCCGAGTCCGTCGCGCAGATAGTACATGGCACCGCCGCTCCACTCGCCCTTGCTGTTCTTGCGGCGATAGTAGATGCCGAGCACGTTCTCCGAGTAGTTTGTCATCATGCCGAAAAACGCCACGATCCACATCCAGAAGATAGCGCCGGGCCCGCCGCTGATCAGCGCGGACGCCACGCCCACGATATTGCCGGTGCCGATGGTGGCCGCAAGCGCCGTGCACAGAGACTGGAACTGGCTGATGGAACGGTCCCCCGTCCCGGTGTGTTTGGTGATATTCTTATCGCTGAACACGCCGCCGATGGTATTCTTGAACCAGTGGCCCAGGTGAGAGATCTGGAAAAATTTTGTGAGACATGTCATCAAAATACCGGTACCGACCAGAAGCACCAGCATGGGGATGCCCCACACGAAGCCGTTGACCGCCCCGTTCACTTTGGTAATCATCTCTACCATAATATAAGCTCCTCCTTTGAGAAATATAAAAACAGGCTGTTGGCTCCGGTGCCTCGCCTGTTTTTATTTTTTTTCATTTTAACATAGTTCTCTTTTTTTTCCTAATAAAACTTTTTTGCCCTGTTAATGCAAATATCAAATCATTCCGCCGGGGTCTCCGTCTGCGCGCTGACCGCGCTCACAGTCACCTGTTCCGGGCTATCCGGCTTCTCCTGCTCTTTTACGACCACCGCGTTCTTGCCGGTCTTCTCATAAAGATCCGCAAACGCGCTCATGTTGCGGTCCACGATCCCCTCAATGGGGTCGTTCACCCGCACGGTCCAGTCGTCATAATTATAGCCGGAAAGCACTACGCAGTGCTCCTGCCGGTACCACGGATATTCACGGTCATTGTATTCCCCGACTTCCCCTGTAAAGTCCGGCTCATCCATATACATGGTGGTCCAGACCATGACCGGCGTTCCGGCGGCCACATAGGCGAGCAGCTCATCAAACTCCGTGTCTGTGATATCATAGGCGCGGTAGTCCAGCTTCTTTTCTTTGAAATAGTTGTCCGCGGTCGCCGCCAGCGCAGGCGCAAAACAGCCTGCCCCCGTCACATCGTAGGGATCTCCCACATAGCCTACCGCCAGATTGTCGTCCTCCCGGTTATAGATCAGGTACTCATCCGCGAGCTCCTGCTTATCCACTTCCATCTCCTCATACTGCAGGACCATGGAAAGAGAAGTCACCTCACAGCCAGTGGGCAGCTCCGGCTCCTGCAGGATCTCCGGCAGTTCCAGATACATCTGCAGGGGAAGTTCTTCCGTATGGGGGAGTTCAAAATCGCGGGCGGCATCCTCTTTGTCAAACAGTTTAAAATCTTCGATCGTATATTTGGTATGCTTCTTGCTGCTCCTGCTGCTCCCCGACGATCCGCTGCTGCCGGAACCGCTGCTGTCGGAGCCGCTGTTCCCATCGCTGTAGTCGTAATTGCCGCTGTAGTCACTGTAACCGCCGTAATACCCGTCCGTCCACTGCTGGCCGGCATCTTCCGTGGCTGCCGGATCCTCCGGCACATAGACCGGCCCTTCCGCTCCCGGATCCTCCGTCGCGGGCGGTTCCACTGCCGGCGGCTCGTCAGCCGGAGGCTGTTCTGTAGCCGGCGGCTCATCAACCGGAGGCTGCTCTGTAGCCGGCGGAACATCTATGCCGGGATCCACGTTGACATTCGGATCCTGATAATCGCCCTGAGGCACATCGCCCGATCCGCCATAGGGATCATCTCCGATAAAGACATCTCCCTCCGAACCCATCACCGCCGCCTGGCCGGTCAGAGAGACCATCATACCGCAGGCAAGCGCAAAAGCTATCCATTTCTTCTTATTCATCATACTTTTCTTCTATCCTTTCCCGATCTTTTTTCCTGTGTTCTTTCCATTATTTTACATATACGATCCCAAAGGCGCCCGTGCCGATATGGCTGCCGATGGTAGCGCCGATCCCGCGCAGCTTCGGCGTGCCGAAATCCATCCCCTTCTTTTTCAGATACTGGATGAAATTCACGCAGTTCTTTTTGTCGTAGGCGTAGATAAAATATACCGGGTAAGCCACATCCGGCGCTTCCTCCTCCAGGATGCCCGCGATCTGCTTAAACGCGTGGCGCATGCCGATCTGCCTGCCGCACAGGGAGACTTCTCCCAGTTCCGTGACCGTGATCACGGGTTTTAAATTGACCAGGTTCCCCAGCACGGCCTGGCTCTTTGAAAGCCTTCCGCCTTTCTGCAGATACTCCAGGGTGTCCAGACCGGCATACAGCCGGATGCGCGGTTTTAGGGCATCCAGCTCCTCCACGATCTGCTCTGCGCTGCAGCCCTGGTCCCGCAGGAACACCGCGCGGTCCACCAGGAAACGCATCCCCAAAGTGGCGTTCTGACTGTCCACGACATGGATCGCGTCATATTCCACCATATCCTTCGCCAGCAGGGCGCTCTGGATCGTGCCGCTCAAAACGCCCGCGATGAGGATCACAATGACTTCATCCCCCGCCGCCTTCGCCTCCTCAAAACAGTTGATGAACGTGGTGGGAGAAGGCTGCGATGTTTTTGGAAAATCCTTGTTTTCCAGCAGTTTTTCATAAAACTGCTCCTTGGTCAGATCCACACCGTCCAGAAATTGTTCTTCCCCGAAGGAGATCGTCATGGGGATGCAGGTGATCCCGCGCCTTTCGATCTCCTGCGCAGAATAATCCGCAGCGGAATCGGTAATGATCCGTATTGCCATATATCTCTCTGTCCTTTCTTTCTATGCGATCCGATGCTCCTGGTAATACTTTTCAAACTGTGCAAGCCGCACAGGCCTGGAGTAAAGGAAACCCTGATGCACCAGCTGCGGATAGCGCAGCAGGTACTCGCGTATCTGATCTGTCTCCACGCCCTCCGCGCACACTTCGACGTCGATGCTCTCCGCGCACTGGATCACGGACCGGACGATCGCCTGATCCGCGGCGTTCCCGCGCACGTTCGCGACAAAGGACTGGTCGATCTTGATGTTGTCCACCGGGAGCTGCCGCAGAAGATTCAGGGAGGAAAAACCGGTCCCGAAATCGTCCAGGGCAATGCTGATCCCCTGTGCGTGGAAGAATGTCATAACTTCCTTCAGATAATCCAGATCCAGGGCACGGCACCGCTCCGTCAGCTCCAGGCACAGATTGCGGGACGGAAAGCCCGTCTCGCGCAGGATGTCCATGACGGAATCCCGGAATTCCCGCCGCACCAGCTGGGAGTAGGACACGTTCACATGGATCCGGAAATCGGGATCCGTCTTCAGCATATCCCGCATCTCCAGAAGCGACTGCCGCAGGATCCAGTTGCCCAGATTGTAGAAGCAGGCGTCGTCCTCGATCAGCGGGATGAAGATGCCCGGCGACACTTCCCCAAACGCTTCGCTGTTCCACCTGAGAAGCGACTCCGCTCCGATCACGCGGTTGTTCGTGGCGTGGATCAGGGGCTGGTAGCACAGATAAAAGCCCCGGCACCCGTCCTCGATGCTGCGGCGCAGCGCCTGCAGAAGGGCGAGCACCCTCTCGTTGGAGCCGTACGCGCTGCCCATCTCCTCCCTGGAGATGATGTGGTAGGTATTTTTGCCTTTTCCCTTCGCCTGGTACAGGGCCTCCGCGCCCTGGTACATCAGGCTGCTGAAACTCATGCGCCGGCCGGCGTCCACCGCGACGCCGATGCTGCTCGGCAGCGGGATCTGACAGTTGGCCATATGGCTGAAATAGCCCTCGTTTAATTTATCCAGGATCAAAGCGGACAGCTTGCGGATCTGCTCCGTGTTCTCCACCTGTTCCACACAGAACACGAACGAGTCCCCACTGCTCCTTCCCACGATGCCGGGAACCGTATTCTCCAGCACGGTCGCCACATAGCGGATGCACTGATCCGCCTCCGCGTGGCCGTACTGGTTGTTGATCTCGCGGAAGTCGTCCACATCCACATATCCAACGGCGATGCGGGTATCGTCCTGGATCGCCCGCGCCACCTTCTCCTGCATTTCTTTTTCTATCGCCTTCTGGTCCTTCATGCCCGTGAGCGGATCCCGCTCCGACTGCTGGATCTCGTAGCGCTCCTGCTCCACATAGTCCAGCAGGGCGTTGGTCTTCTCCGCCAGAAAGCCCATCTCATCCTTTCCCGCATTTTTCACGCGCAGGGAATAATTCTGCTCCTTCTGCACCCGGTCCAGCACCTCGGCGATGCAGTTGACCGGCTTGGAGATGCGCCTGGTCAGGAAATAGGAGGTTACCGCCAGGGCAAGCGCCAGGCAGATCATCACCAGTATGACAAGCCTCGCGTAGCTGTTGACGCTGGCCTTGTACGCGCTTAAGTTGACCGACAGCCGGATCCCCCAGTTGGTATTTTCGAAATCGGAAAAATACGTCAGGTAGGTGTCATGCCCCATGTTGTAGGAGATCATGCCGGAATGCACTTTGTCGTGATCGATCTCGTTCCAAGCCTTTGTGAAATTTTCCCGCTCTTTCTCGCTGGTGGCCAGCTGCAGGCGGGATTCCTCAGAGGGGGTGCCCGCCGTGATCAGCTGTCCGTTCCCATCCAGCAGATAGAGCGTTCCGTCCTCCCAAAGTCCGGTCTCCTTGCGCATATGGTCGAAATAGGTGACCGGGATCTCCTCCACGATATAGCCGATGATCTCATTCCCATAATCGATGCTCTGCACCGCGGCGACCATGCGCTGCGGGCCGTTCGGGGTCTCGCGCTCGTAGATGTCGCCGATGGAAAATCCGCCCGCGGCGTAATCCACATTGACGGTTTTCAGGCCCTCCTCGCCGCGGATGGCGTAGTCGTCGCTGACCGCCACCGTCTGGAATCTGCTGTTTATGACAGACATGCTTTCAAGACATGACGTGTGCTCTATGGTGGCATACATCATGTCTTTCATATACTGGATCTGCTCGTCGCTCTGGTGCTCTCTTCTGCCAAGGCTTGCCAGCAGCGCGTCCTCCAGCATGGAATATTCGGATATCCGCAGCATTTCCTGCTGCCTCGTCACACAGAAATCGTTGATCTCCATGATCTGCGCACCGCTGATGGCCGTCATGTCGTCCCGCATCACGCGCTCCACCCGGCGGTCATTCTCCTGGATCATGATGACCCCGAAAATACAGATGGGCAGCAGCGTGAATATCAGAAGAAGGCTGTACAGCATATGCTTAATCTTCATCCTGCATCCCTCATTTTTCTTAACTGCAGCGTTCCTGGTCCCGGTTCTTCGTCCGTTCCGGGGAACTGTAAAAAACAGTCTCCCTTTTATCTAATAATAGCAGATGTGCAAGATAAAAGCAAATGATTTCTAAGAATTTCTAGCGTTTTTAAGATCTTTCTATCTTTCCAGCAGGGCTCCGTCCAGGATGCGCTTCATCAGCGCCCTGTCGCGCATATCCGGCATCTCCGTCTGCGTGACGGACAGGATGGCGCTTATCGGATCTATGGCTTTTCCCATCTGGATCTTGTACCGCAGCACATGCACCACACAGGCCGCGTCTTCCGGGCGGCACTGCGGGTATTCCTCCACCTTCCGGTTCCGGCACTCCTCACGCGTCAGCGCAAAGGTCAGGTATCTGTGATCCGCGAGCATGTTCCTCCCGGAGACGGCGGAGCGGCCGCCCAGGCAGTCCAGGCCCTGCGGGACCTCCTCCAGCGCGCAGACCTTTGCCACCGGATCCTGGAAATACGGGCTGCACAGTTCAAACAGCTGCCTGCGTGTTCCGCCGAAGGCATAAAACTTTGCCCCGCCTCCTGTCTCCACCAGCGGGAGGTCCAGCGCCTGCAGCTCCAGCAGATTTCTGGAGGCCGTCATCCGGGACACCCCCATCCGCTCGCTGATCTCCCGACAGGACACCCGCTGCCACTTTTCATACAGCGCCAGCAGCACCATTTTCTGGGCGATGGGCGTGAGTTTTTGGATGTGCGGGGGCTGCGCCTCCCTCTTTTTCTGCAGGACGACGCCCAGAAAAGGCAGATAGAGATTCTCCGCATCCAGGATAAAGGGAATGCCCAGCCTGATCAGCCTCTCCTTCGCATAGCGGGTGGCCCCGTCCAGGCACAGGACGCAGGGCAGCTTCGCGTACTGTTCCAGCTGCTCCCAGTACCTGCGCAGAGCGGAAAAGGACATCTTCGCCCGCGGGTCTGCAAACAGCACCTCCGTATGTTCCACCGAGAGCACATAAGCGCCAAACTGTTCCCGCAAAAACAGGGGCAGTGTGCGCGCAGCCGCGGAAGCGGAGGGCTCCACCTCCACGTGCAGTATATCCTTCAAGATCTGAGCCGTCTTCTCCATCCTCATTCCTCCCCGGCGGACGGTCCGCCTGTGCGGACGATCGTCTGCGTAAAGAAGGACGGCGCCTGTGCGCCGCCCTTGCCGTCCTTTCTCACATGTCCGCACGCTCTGTCCGGGGCCGCTTTCCTGCCGGCCCGGTCCGCGCAGGACAGATCCGTTACTCTGCTTCCTTTACCGCTGTGATGTGCGGGTTCACGCCCTCATACCAGTACAGGAAACCTTCCATATCGATGACATCGCCCACTTCCAGTTCCTTTACCGCCTTGTAGACGTCCGTGGTGTTGTCGCACAGATAGGACTCCACCGTGAAGGTGTAGGTCTCGCCGTTTAAGGAAGCGTTGAAGTACAGGTCGTTGCCGTCCTCGCCGGAGCCGTCCCAGTTGTACAGGAAGGCCGCCTCGTTGCCGTCCGCGTCCTTGGACGCCTCGACGGTCAGGCCCTTAAAGGATACAAACTGGTTCTGGTAGTCAATCAGCTCGTCCTTGCCGAGGAACTCCGTCACATCCGTCACCGGGGCAATGTACTCGCCCTCCTCGATCTCGAAGGTGGCGTCCACGATCTCCACCTCGCCGGACCACTCGGATTTGAAACCGGTCACCTTGATCTTGGTGCCGACTTCCAGCTTGTCGTAATCTTCCTCGGAGCACGCCATATTGTACAGGAAATACGCGCCGTCCTTATCCTGCGTGTAGACCGTAGCCTGATCCTCCCACCAGGACTGCTTTGCCTGCACATACGTCTCTACCACAACCTCGGAATCCAGGTCCGCCGCCACGTACTCCTCATACGTCATGACGCCCTCGGACTTGACATCCGTCTCTTCCTCCGCCATAACCGCGCCGCCGAAGGCAAGGCTCAGCGCCAATGTCACAAATAAAGCTAGCTTCTTCATTTTTTGTCCTCCTTTTGAACTTTCTGTTCAGATTCATACCCTATTATACACGAAAAAAACAGGAAATCAATTATTATCTGTCCGATTCCATCATTTTTCCCCGCGCCTCTTTTTCCACACCCTGCGAAGCGCGTACAGAAGGATGAGCGCCCAGGCCGCGGCGAGGGCCGCAAGAAGGGCCACGGCAGTGGGCGGCAGGGGCCCAAGATCCGCCTTCCCCGCGAGGCTTCCCCCTCCCTGGGACACGCCCTGCTCCAGGTGGTACAGCGATGTTATGTCCGCGTACAGATCCTTCATATACGTCTCATCCACCGTCTGCTTGCGGCGGACGGATTTCGTCACATGCTCGATCAGCTGCCCGGCCGCGTCGCGCAGGGAAGCGGAGCCGTTGAACACCGGCGTCACAAAGGTGTCGTCCGTGTGGTCCAAAAGCAGCTCTGCCGCCTCGATCTTCACGCGGTAGTGGGCCGCGTTGTCCTCGCCGCTTCGCGCGAGATAGTCCCGATATTCCGGGGACTGCTGCGCCTTTGCGGTGACCGGCACATAGCCCTCCGTCTCGGAGTAGGCGATCTGCACCTCATTGGTCAGAAGATACTGGGCGAACAGCCAGGAGGCCAGCACTTCCTGGGGATCCGCCTTGTTGAAGACGCACACCGACGGGCCCTGGGAGATCATCTGCGGATGCTCCGGGTCAAACTGCGGCACGGGCAGCACCGCCGTCTCAAACTCCACGATCTTGTCCGCGCTGATGTCGATGAGGGGCGCGTCCGTGCCCATCCAGGTAGCGCCCGCCGTGGAGTCCACCGCAAACACACACTGGCCGGCGTTTAAGAAGTTCGCCGGGTAGCTGGAGATCTTGAAGGTGGAAAAGGCCCCCTTCTTCACATGGTCCGCGATGTTGTAGAGCAGTTCCTCCGTCGTGTCGCTGAAGATCTGGATCTCGCCGTCCGGCGTGGAATAGCCGGCGTCTTTCTGCTTCAGCATCTGGATCATCATGTTGTCGGTGGATTTATACAGAAACGGGATCATCACGTTCTGCCCGTTCAGGGCGAACGTGCCGTCCGCGTTCTTTTTGGCCGCCGCGTCCGAAACCTCCCAGACAAAATCCCAGGTGAGCACGTCCGGCAGCTCATAGCCCAGCTTTTCCACAAAGGTCTTGTTTACATAGCAGGCCTCCGTGGAGCGCATATAGGGGATCGCGTAATAGGTCCCGCCGAAGGAGCACTCTTCCAGAAACTGCGGGATGATCTCCTCCTTCGCGGGCGCGTCGAAGAGCACCTCGCTCCCGCCCAGCCCGTACTTTTCGTCGTCGAACAGCCCGTTTAAGGGCACTACGGTATCGCCGCCCGTCAGATAGGTGGCGATGTGGTCGGGATAGGTGATGCACACGTTGGGCGTGGTGTCGGTGGAGATGTTGGTTATCACGTCGTTGTAGATCCTGCCGTAGTCGGTGTAGAGGCGCATGTTGACCGTGATGTTGGGGTACAGCTCCTCAAACGCGGCGATGGCGTTCTCATAGATGCGCGTCTGCGTCTTGTTGGTATCGTTTTTGGCCCAGAACGTGATCTCATACTGCTTCGCCGTGTCAAACTCCTCCGGGATCTCAAAGGATCTCTGTCCGGTCTTTCCGTGGCAGCCCGAAAGGCACGCGCAGGCGACCAGCGCCGACAGAAAAAGCATCCCTGCTCTCCTGCTTTTTTTCATCCCTTCGTCCCCCCTCTCGACACGCCCGCCATGATGGCGTTGCGGAACACCAGGAACAGCACGATCAGCGGGACGGAGATGACCACCACGGCCGCCATCATGGCCGGGATATTCTCCCGCCCGAAGCCGTTCTCCCGGATCTCCTGGATCCCGTTGGACACCAGGAAATACATCTTGTCGTCTGTGACAAGGCGCGGCCACACGTAGGAGTTCCAACACTCGATCGCCTTCAGGATGGCGATCGTGACGATGGTGGGCTTGCAGATGGGCATCATGACCTTCCACAGATATTTGAAGTCCGACGTCCCGTCCACCTTGGCCGCGTAGTAGAGCTGATCCGGCACCTGCTCAAAATTCTCCTTCAGCAGATAAATGTAAAACACGGAGGCCACCGAGGGCAGGATCAGGCCGGAAAATGTGTTGCGCAGATCCAGATTGGTAACGGTCACATAGTTTGTGATGACCACCAGCTCGTTGGGGATCATCATCAGGGAAAGAAACAGGGTAAACGTGAGGTTCTTCCCCCGGAAGTTGAGCCGCGCGAACGCGTAGGCCGAGAGGACCGTCACCACCAGCATCAGCCCCGTGGTCCCGGCTGTAAAGAGTACGGTGTTGGCAAAATAGCGCGCCAGCGGCACCGCCGTGAACGCCTCCCGGTAGTTTTCCAGGGTGGGCGAAAGCGTAAACAGCCGCGGGATATATTCCGAATTGTATGCGCTGTAACTCTTTACGGAGGAGAGCACCATCCAGTAAAAGGGGAACAAAACGATCAGCGCCCAGAATGTGAGCAGCACATACGTGGCCGTCTTTCCCGCGATCCTCCCCGCCCGGTCCATTCCTTCTGTTTTTTTCAGATCCATCTCTTTTTCCATATCTTTCTCCGGCGCGGCAGGCCTCGCCCGGTTTTAATTCACATAATACACATGCTTTTTGCTGACGATCAGGTTGATGCAGGTGATCGTCAGCACGATGACAAACAGGATGACGGCCGCCGCGGACGCGTAGGACGGATATCCGCCGCTGCTGCCGTACAGCATGTCGTACACATAGCCCACGATGGTGTTCATCCCGGCCGTGTTCAGATCCGTGCCGAACAGGGCCACCGCGTCGCTGTACGCCTTGAACGCGCCGATAAAGCCCGTGATGACCAGGTACACGATGGTGGGCGAGATCATGGGCAGAGTGATGCGGGTAAAGATCCGCAGCTTTGAGGTGCCGTCTACCCGCGCCGCGTTGTAGTAGCTCTGGTTCACGGAGGCCAGCGCGCTGGTGAGGATGAGGATCTTGAACGGCATGACCACCCATATCGTGTACAGGCAGAGCACGAACATTTTCGCCGCGTAGGGGCCGTCGATAAAATCGACCGGGCCTCTGCCGAACCAGCTCAGAAACAGGTTGACCAGGCCGTCCGTGTAGGGCGTCCGCTTAAACAGGATCATAAATACCAGGCCCACCGCCAGCGTGTTCGTCACGTAGGGCAGAAAGTAGACGGTCTGGTACAGGTTCCGCAGGGGGCGGATGGAGTTCAGCCCCACCGAGATCAGAAGCGCGATGCCCGTGGAGAGCGGCACCGTGACCACCACCAGGATAAAGGTATTCTTTACCGCCTGCAGAAAATAGGGGTCGTGGAGCACATAGGAATAGTTGTAGAGCCCCACGCCGCTGCTGGTCTGCGACGCAAAATTATAGCCTTCCTCCGCGGAATAGATGAACACGTCGATCAGGGGATATACCAGAAAGAATCCCAGAAACAGTATGGCCGGCAGAAGATACAGCCAGCCCTTGAGTCCTTTTTTTTCCATAGCCGTCTCTCCTTACCCCGCGCTGACGCGGATCCGCTCCTCGTTGTCTTTGCGAAAGAGGAAGATCTTGTCCGGCCGGATGTCGAACGACACGGAACCGGCCGAGGCGTCCACCTGATTTTTCGCGCTGATAATGGATCGGATGGAATCACTCTCGGCGCACGCGTGTGCGGACACCACGCTGATGTCGCGCCCCATCACTTCCACGCGGTTCAGGCCGCAGGTAAGCCGCCCGTCCGCCTTCAGCTCAAAGCCCTCCGGACGGATGGCCGCATACACTTCCTGGTCCGGCACGCCCTGCACGTCCAGCACGGCCTCCTCACCGATATAGAGCCTGCCCGCCCTCACGTTCCCGTAGAACACGTTGATGGGCGGCGTGCCCAGAAACTTGGCCACAAACAGATTGACCGGATCGTCGTAGACGTCCTGGGGTTTCCCGATCTGCTGCACCACGCCCTCTTTCATGACCACGATCAGATCCGAGATGCTCATGGCCTCCTCCTGGTCGTGGGTCACAAAGATCGTGGTAATCTTCGTCTCCCGCTGGATCCTGCGGATCTCCTCCCGCGTCTGGAGGCGCAGGCGCGCGTCCAGGTTGGAGAGCGGCTCGTCCATCAGAAGGATGCGCGGCATCTTTACCAGGGCGCGGGCGATGGCTACGCGCTGCTGCTGGCCGCCGGAGAGCTCCGCGGGCCTGCGGTCCATCAGCTCGTCGATCTGCACCAGCTTTGCCGCCTCCTGCGCCCTTTGGTTCATCTCCTCTTTGGAGGGCCGGTCCGCCCCCTTTAAGTTTTCCAGGGGGAACAGGATGTTCTGCCGCACCGTCAGATGGGGGTAGAGCGCGTAGTTCTGAAAGACCATGCCCACCCCGCGCTTCTCCGCCGCGAGCTGCGTCACATCGTCGTCGCCGAAAAAGATCTTTCCCTCGGTGGGCTGCAGAAGGCCGCACAGCAAGTTTAAGGCCGTGCTCTTGCCGCAGCCGGAGGGGCCTAAAAGCCCGATCAGCCTGCCGTCCGGGATCTCAAAATTAAAGTCCTTCACCGCGACGACTTCCTTCGCCTTCCTGCCCCTGCCCGGGAATACCTTTGTGAGGTTCTGTAAAATTACTTTCATATTGTCTTTTTTCTCCTACTCTTCGATGTCCCGCAGCACTTCCTTGTAGTTGCTCTGGTAGGCGTGCTTGTTTGTGGACACTTTTTTGTGCAGGTTGACGGCGGCCGTGGATTTCGCGATGGGCTGCACCGTGCCGGCGCCCGCCACACAGCCGCCCGGGCAGGCCATGCCCTCCAGGAGGTAGCCGTTGTATTTGCCCGCCTTCGCCATGGCGAGGAGCTTGCGGCAGTCGGCCAGGCCCTCCGCGCGCTCCACCTTGATCTCGCGGTCCGGATAGAACTCCTTCGCGCAGTTGACCACCGCCTCCGCGACGCCGCCGCTCACCGCGAACCCGCGTCCGTCGCCGCTGGCCCCGTGCATGCAGTCCACTTCCTCCAGCTTGTCAAAATCCACTTCCTTCGCCTCAAACATGCCCATCACTTCCTCGAACGTGAGCACAAAGTCCACGTCGCTGCGGATGGTCCTGCGGCTCGCCTCCAATTTCTTCGCCGCGCAGGGCCCGATGAACGCCACTTTGCAGCCCGGGTGTTCTTTCTTGATGAGCCTTCCGGTGAGCACCATGGGCGTGAGGGCCATGGAGATGCAGTTCGCGTACTCCGGGAACAGCTTTTTCGCCATGGCCGACCAGGCCGGACAGCAGGACGTGGCCATGAAGGGGAGCTTTTCCGGAACCTCCTCCACAAAGTCCTTCGCCTCCTGGATGGTGCACAGGTCCGCGCCGATGGCCACCTCGATGGCATCCGCGAACCCCAGCGCCTTGAAGGCGGAGCGGATCTTGCCCGGGGTCAGCTTGGCCCCAAACTGCCCCGCAATGGCGGGCGCGATGGCCGCGTAAACGGGCGTGTCACTCTTGAGGGCCTGGATCGTCTGGAAAATCTGCGCCTTGTCCGCGATCGCCCCGAACGGGCAGTTTGCCAGGCACATGCCGCAGGAGACGCATTTCTCCTGATCGATGTCGGCGCGGCCCAGCTCGTCGGAGCGGATGGCGTTCATGCCGCAGGCCTTCGCGCAGGGGCGCTCCTGCTTCACGATGGCGCTGTACTGGCAGACGCTCACACACTTGCCGCACTTGATGCATTTGTCCTGATCGATGACAGAGCGCCCGTTTTCAAAGCGGACGGCCCCCTTGGGGCAGATCTCCTTGCAGGGATGCGCGAGGCAGCCCTGGCAGGCGTCCGTCACGCGCACCACGTTGTCCGGACATTTGTGGCATGCAAACTTGATGATGTTGATCAGCGGGGGCTGGTAGTACTTCTCCGGCTTTACGCACTCCTGCGCGCCCTCCGACACCGGCGCGTGCTCCGTGAACTTCCGCAGGTTGAGTCCCATGGCGAGGCGCATGCGCTCTTTTACGATGGCGCGCTCCAGAAACACGCTCTCGCGGTATGTAGACACCTCGCCCGGGATGACCCGGTACGGGATCTGCTCCATCTGGGAGAGATCCCCGTCCTTATAATCATAAGAGAGCCGCGCCACCTCCGCGAACACTCTCTTTCGGATGTCGTTGACCGACGTATAAATTCCTCTCATAATCTCATCCTTCTCCTTTGGCCGGGCAATCCTGCCCTTTGCCCCTGAATATACCATGAAGCCGGTTTTTTTTCAATAAAATAAAAGAATAAATTTGTCCGTGCCCTGGCCCGCACAAATTTATTCTTTCTGATCTGCGTCCGGTCTCAATGCTCCATCATCGTCTCCACAAAGATCCCATAGCCCTTTGTCGGGTCGTTGACGAACACATGGGTCACCGCGCCCACGATCCGCCCGTCCTGGAGGATGGGGCTGCCCGACATGCCCTGCACGATCCCGCCCGTCAGTTCCAGCAGCCTGTCGTCCGTCACGCGGATGACCATGCTCTTGTTGGCGTCGCCGCTGTTGAGGCTGATCTTTTCGATCTCAATGTCGTAGGCTTTCACCTCGCCGTCCACGGCGCTCAGGATCTGTGCGGGACCTTTTTTTACCTCCTGCTTGTAGGCGATATCCATCGCGCCGCAGTAGGCCAGGTCCGCGCTGTCCGCCGTGATCGTCCCGAATATGCCGATGCCGGTGTTGTCGCTGATGCTGCCCAGCACCTCATCGCCGCTGTAGCGGATGGTGCCCGCCAGCTCGCCCGGCGCGCCGTTCGTCCCTTTTATGACCGTCCGGATGTCCGTCCGGTACAGGGTGCCGTACTCCAGGTCCAGCAGCGTGCTGGTGTCGATGTCGCTGATCCCGTGTCCCAGCGCTCCGAAGTTCCCGTTCTGGTCCAGGTAGGTGAGCGTCCCGATCCCCTGGGTGTCGTCGCGGATCCAGATGCCGGCCTTATACTCCGAGGAATCCGTCTGCACCACGGGGACCAGCAGATCCGTCCGCTCGCCCCTGCGCAGCACCGTCAGTTTTACCTGGCCGCCCGCAGCCTGGCTGATCTGATCCATCACTTCTTCTTTCTCCGTGACCGGCACATCGTTCACAGACAGGATGTAGTCTCCCGACTGCACCACCTCCCCGCCGGGCTCCTGCCGGATGCCGTTGATATCCGAGACTTCCCCGGTCCCAACGATCAGCACGCCGTTTGTTTTCATATAAATTCCCACCGGGATGCCGCTGGGGATCAGCTTCTGCCTCTCCACCACATCCACCTGCACATCCTTGATGGGCAGTATGCCCAGCAGGCTGCACTTGAGCGTGTAGGAATCCTGCCCTGATATATGAAGGTTTTCACGCGGAATATCGGACGCCTGCTGCCCCGCCGCCTCCATGACCTCCTCGTCGATCCAGCCCGGGAGAAGATTGCCCAGGTATTTTGCCTGCCTGCTGTCCTCTGCCACCCGGATGTGATCCGGTATACGCTGGAACAGCACAAGCCACCAGAGGGACGCGGCCAGCAAAAGGACCGCGGTCAGAAACAGATACCCGCGTTTATGACACTTATGCAAAATACTCACATCCTTTCGGTATCCTCCCTTAGTATGTGAGTATTTCGCAAATGTACTCTAGTATTTTTTTGTTGTGTCTGCCATTTCCTTCATTTCGCGCGCGCTCTGCAGGGTCAGGTCCGTGATCTTCGCCCCGCCTAAGATGCGCGCCAGCTCCTCGACGCTCTCAAAGCGGTCCAGACGGCGGATGGACGTGACGGTGGACTGATCACGGACGGACTTTTCGATCAGATAGTGATGGTCCGCCATGGCCGCGATCTGGGCCAGGTGCGTGATGCACAGCACCTGGCGGTTCGCCGCGATGACCGCCATTTTTTCCGAGACCTTCTGGGCCGTCCTGCCGCTGATGCCCACGTCGATCTCGTCGAAGATCAGGGACGGGATCTCATCGCCCGCGGCCATCACCGTCTTGATGGCCAGCATGATCCTGGAGAGCTCGCCGCCGGAAGCCACCTCGGCCAGCGGCCGCAGAGGCGCGCCCGGGTTCAGGCGGATGAGGAAGCACACCTCGTCGAAACCGTCCGCCCTTAGAGAAGTGCCCGGCTCCACGCGGACCGTGAAGGTGGTCTCCAGAAAATTCAGATCCAGCAGCTGCTCCGTGATGGCCTTCGCCAGCCGGTCCGCGCAGCGGCAGCGGATCTTTGACATCGCCTCCGCGTTTTCCCGCAGTTTTTTTTCGCTCTGCCTGTATTTTTTCTCAAGATCCGCGATATATGTATCGTAATCCAGAAGTTCCTGCAGACGCGTTTCTTTTTCGTCCCGGTAAGAAAGGATCTCCTCTATGGAGCCTCCGTATTTTGATTTTAAATGATTGATCTTGTCCAGACGCTCTTCGATCTGTAAAAATTCCGTCTCATCAAAAGTCAGGCCGTCCAGATAGGCCGAGAGTTCCCGGTTGAGATCCGCCAGCAGATTTTCGATCTCGCCCAGCTGATCGGCAAACCCCTCCAGCTCCCGGTCATAAGAGGACACCGCGAGCAGCCTCTGCAGACCGGAGGACACCAGATCCGACGCGCAGGGCCGTCCCTCCGCGGTCATCTGATATGCCTCGGAGACATCCTGAGCGATCTTTCTGGCGTTCGCCATCTTCCGGTACCGCCGCTCCAGCTCCCCGTCCTCCCCGGGCCGCAGGGCGCAGGCGTCGATCTCGTCCACCTCAAACTGCAGGAAATCGGCCTCCTTCTTTCTGGACGCCTCGTCCAGGGAGGAGCGCTCCATCTTTTTTTTCAGGTCCGCGTACTCCTCAAAGAGCGCCCGGCCGGTCTCTTTATAGCTTTTCAGCTCCTCCTTCGCAAACTCGTCCAGGATGCGCAGGTGGTTCTTCTGGTAGAGGAGCGACTGGTGCTCGTGCTGGCCGTGGATGTCGATCAAAAGCGCGGCCAGCTCGCGGACCGTGGAGACCGGGACGGTCTCCCCGTTTACCTTGCTGATGCTGCGGCCGTTGGAGAGGCGGCGGCTGATGATCACCTGACCGTCCTCCACCGGGATGTCCAGCGCCTCGATCTTTTGGCGCAGGGCCTCGTCCTCCACGGAAAAAATCAGCTCCGCCAGTGCCGTATCTGCGTCCTCCCTGGCAAAGCCCTTAAAATTTTGCATTCCAAGCGCCACATTGATCGATCCGATCAATATGGACTTTCCGGCGCCCGTCTCCCCGGTGAGAATGTTCAGCCCTTCGCCGAAATCAACGTCCAGCTCCCGGATGAGCGCCATGTTTTTCACATGCAGATTTACTAACATACACTACTCCACATCTAACATTTTGCGAATTTTATCCATGACGATCAGCGTGTCGTCCACGCTGCGGACCGCGCAGAAAATGGTGTCGTCCCCGGCGATGCACCCGGCGATCTCCTGCCAGTGCATGGCGTCCATGGCCGCCGCCACCGCCATGGCCATGCCGGCCACCGTGCGGATCACCAGGATGTTCTGGGCCATGTCCATGGACACCAGGCCGTCCCGCAGAACGCGCAGATACTTTTCGTCCAGCACGCTGCTGACGGCGTCCATGACGGCGTACTTCTGCTTTCCGTTCACCGAGATCTTGGTCAGCTTCAGCTCGCGGATATCCCTGGACACCGTCGCCTGGGTTACCTGGAAACCGGACTCCTTCAGCTTTTCGGCCAGGTCTTCCTGGGTCTCGATGTCCTGCCGGCTGATCAGCTCCACAATCTTTGCGTGTCTCTCAATTTTCATAACTCCCTCCAAAAAATGTTACGCTCCGCTCATCTTTCTGCGGAGGATCTCCAGAAAACTGATCTGGTCTACTTTTACAAATCGCACCTTGCGGTCGGATTTTCGTATCTCGATGTAATCCCCGCAGATCATTTCCACGCTGGTGTCCCCGTCGAACGTGGCGTCCGCGGTCTCACTGCCCGCGCGCCGGCCGATCTCGATGCGCACCCTGGCGGAATCCGGCAGGATGACGCTGCGCGACGTCAGCGTGTGGGGCGCGATGGGCGTCAGCATGATCATGGAGGCCACGGGCGCGACGATGGGGCCTCCCGCCGACAGGTTGTAGCCGGTGGAACCGGTGGGCGTGGAGACGATGATGCCGTCCGCGCTGTAGGAATTCAGGAACCTGCCGTTCACAAAAATGTGGAAATCCAGGACGCGCAGCTTTCCAGACCTGGCGATGACGATGTCGTTGAGGGCGATGTCGGAAACCGTGCTCCTCTCGTCGTGGAACACCGTGCCGGAGATCATCATGCGCTCCTCCAGGGTGTACTCATCCGCGACGATCCTGGAAAGCGCGCTCTCGGCCTGCTCCTCCCCCACCTCCGCAAGGTAGCCGAGGGTGCCCAGATTGATGCCGAACAGGGGGATGTCCAGATCCACCAGGTCGCGGGAGGCCTGAAGGACCGTGCCGTCCCCGCCCAAGACCAGCACGCAGTCCGCGTCCGGCGGCACCTTTGCGGGGTTGGTAAACTTAAACCGGTGCACGGAATCGGTATGTAAGGATTCCCGGATCGCGCACTCGGCGCCGAGCGCGGTCAGGAACTGCCGGATCTTCTCCGCCACGCGAAGCTCCGGGTCCTTGCTGTTGTTTGCGATGATATAAAACTTTTTCATACCGTCTTCTCCGATCTGTCCAGTGTCCTGTGGGCCGTGTCCACCACCTCTTTTACCGGGAGGGGATCTGCGGGCGGCGCGTTCTTTTTCAGGTGCAGCAGATACTCGATGTTCCCCTCCGGCCCCTTGACCGGGGAAAACTCCAGCTCCAGCGCCGCGAAGCCGATCTCGCCGGCATAGCATGCCACCTTTTCGATGACCTCCTCATGCACCGCGGGGTCGCGCACGACGCCCTTTTTGCCCACCTTCTCGCGCCCCGCCTCAAACTGCGGCTTGATCAGGCAGACCACCTCCCCGTCTCCGGTCAAAAGCTCCCGCACGGGAAGCAGCACCTTTGTAAGAGAGATGAACGACACGTCTATGGAGGCAAACGCGATCTGTTCGCCCACATCCTTTGGCTCCACATAGCGGATATTGGTCTTTTCCATGCAGACGACCCGCGGATCCTGGCGCAGCTTCCAGTCCAGCTGCCCGTAGCCCACATCCACGGCGTAGACCTTCTGCGCCCCGTTTTGCAGCATGCAGTCCGTGAATCCCCCGGTGGATGCCCCCACGTCCATGCAGACCCTGCCCTGCAAAGACAGGTCGAAGCACTCCATGGCCTTCTCCAGCTTCAGGCCGCCGCGGCTCACATATTTCAGCGTGTTCCCCCGGACGGCGATATCGGCGGTCTCCGGGAACATGGTCCCCGCCTTGTCCTCGCGCTCGCCGTCCACCAGCACGCTGCCCGCCATGATCATGGCCTTCGCCTTTTCCCTGGACGGGGCAAGGCCCCTCTTTACCAGGAGTATATCCAGTCTCTCTTTCATGTCGCCCTCTCCGTCACAGTCCGATGTATTCCGCCACGATCCTCTTTGTCACGGACTCCGCGTCGATCCCGGCATTGGCCTTCAGAATGTCCACGCTCCCGTGCTCCACATAGTCGTCCGGCAGGGACACGTTGAGGAACCTGACCGTGCTGCCGATCTCGTTCAGATAGTCCAGCACCGCCTCGCCGAACCCGCCGCTTTTCACATTTTCCTCCATCGTGACCAGAAGCTTGTGTTCCTTTTGGAGCACGATCACCTGCTCCTCGTCAAAGGGCTTTACAAACCTGGCGTTCACCAGCGTGCAGGAATAGCCCATGCCGCGCAGCATCTCCCGCACCTCCACCGCGGTCTTCACCATGCTCCCCACGGCCAGAAGAGCGATCTCCGCCTCGTCGTACAGCACCTCGCTTTTGCCGTACTCTATGGGCATGCGGAACCTCGAAAGCCCGTCGTAGGCCTCGCCGCGCGGATAGCGCAGGGCGATGGGCCCCTCATAGCCGACGGCGAACTTCATCATGTCCGACAACTCCCACTTGTTCTTCGGCGCCATGACGCACATATTCGGGATGGACGACAGATAGGAAAGGTCGAAGATGCCCTGGTGCGTCTCGCCGTCGCTCCCCACCAGGCCCGCGCGGTCGATGGCGAAGACCACATGCAGGTTCTGGATGCAGACGTCGTGCAGGATCTGGTCGTAGGCGCGCTGCAGGAAAGAGGAGTACACCGCGACCACCGGCCTCAGACCGGCCGCCGCCATGCCGGCCGCGAAGGTGACGGCGTGCTGCTCCGCGATCCCCACGTCAAAAAAACGCTCCGGGTATTTCATCTGAAAGCGCTTCAGCCCCGTGCCGTCCGGCATCGCCGCCGTGATGGCCACCACGTCCGGCTCGCGGTCCCCCATCTTTCGCATCACGGTGGAGAAGACGTCCGTATAGTTTGCCTTCAGGCGCTTCTTTTTCGGCAGCCCCGTCTCGATCACAAAGGGCTCGGCCCCGTGGAACCGTGCGGGGTGCCGCATGGCGGGCTCATACCCCTGTCCCTTCTGCGTGCAGACATGCACCAGCACGGCGCCCTTCACACGCTTCGCCTCGCGGAATACCCGCACCATCTGGTCGATGCTGTGGCCGTCCACCGGCCCCAGGTAGGTGAGCCCCATCTCCTCAAAGAGCATGCCCGGCACAAAAAACTGTTTGATACTGTTCTTCGTGCGGCGCACCCGCCGGATGATGTTTTCCCCGTGCACCGGGATCTTGGAGAGGGTGTTCTCCACCCCAGCCTTCAGGTTCATATAGCCCTCGTTGGTGCGCACGGTGTTCAGGTACATGGAGAGACCGCCCACGTTCTCGGAGATAGACATGTTGTTGTCGTTCAGCACAATGATGAAGTTGGTGTTCATGCGCGCGGCATTGTTCATGGCCTCCCACGCCATGCCGCCCGTGAGGGCGCCGTCCCCGATGACGGAGACCACATAATACTCCTCGCCCTGCAGGTCGCGGGCCTGCGCGTACCCCAGCCCGGCGGATATGGACGTGGAGCTGTGCCCGGTGTCGAACGCGTCGCAGTCGCTCTCCCTGTGCTTCGGGAACCCGCTCATGCCGCCGTATTTGCGCAGCGTGGCAAACCCGTCCCGGCGCCCCGTCAGGAGTTTGTGTGTATAGGACTGGTGCCCCACATCCCAGATGATCTTATCCGACGGCAGGGTAAAACTTAAGTGAAGCGCCATGGTGAGCTCCACCACGCCCAAATTGGAGCCCAGGTGGCCGCCGCACTCGCTGATCCGCTCGATCAGAAACGCCCGGATCTCCTCCGCAAGCTGCGGGAGTTCTTCTCTGCTCAGTTGTTTGATGTCGTTCTCTTTTTGAATCCTGTCCAGAATCATCTTCTCACCTGTCAATTTCGGCGGAAAGCCAGCGCCTCGACCAGTTCCTCCAAAAATTTATTTTCTCCGGGAAGGCTTTTGAGCGCCTCCACGGCCCTCAAAGAGAGCCGCTGCGTCTCCTGCTTTGCCGCCTCGAGCCCTTTTGCGGTCACATATGTGGTCTTGTGGTTTTTCTCATCGCTCCCGACAGGTTTGCCCAGCTCGCTGCTGGACCCCGTCACATCCAGGATGTCGTCCTGGATCTGGAACGCCAGGCCCATGTCCCGGCCGATCTGCTCCGCCGCGTCGACTTCCTTTTGGGACGCCCCCGCCAGGATCGCTCCGATCATCATGGGCGCCTCGAGAAGAGCGCCGGTCTTCAGCCGGTAGATGAAATCCAGCTTTTCCGTGGAAAGGGCCTGTCCCTCGGACTGCACGTCCACCGACTGGCCGCCCAGCATCCCGCAGATGCCCGTCTTTTTGGCGAGCACCGCCATGGCGCGGCACGTCCTTCCGTCCCCCGGATCCATGGAGAAGGCCCCGCAGGCCGTCTCGTAGGCGAGGTTTAAGAGCGCGTCCCCGGCCAGCACGGCCATCGCTTCCCCGTATGCGACATGGGTGGTCTTCCGGCCCCTGCGGTACTCATCGTTGTCCAGCGCCGGCAGGTCGTCGTGGATCAGGGAGTGGGTGTGGATCATCTCGATCGCCGCCATAAAGGGCTCCACCACCCTTTCCGTCCCGCCGAACAGCCGGTATGTCTCCAGCATGAGCATCGGCCGCAGCCGCTTGCCCCCGGCCGTCATGCTGTAATTCACGGCCTCGGCCAGCGTGCTCTGATAGCCCTGCTCCTTTGGCAGGTAGCGGTACACGATGTTCTGCACCTGCGCGGCGCGCGCGGCAAACTCCTCATGAAAATTCACTTAATCCGCCCTCCTCGTTGATGAGCTTCATCTTCTTTTCCACCCGGTCGATCTTCTCATTGCACTGCTTTAAAAGCTCCATGCCCTGCTGATAGATCTGAAAGGATTCCTCCAGCGCGATCTCGCGGCTCTCCAGCTTTTCCAGGATCTCATCCAGTTTTGCAAAGGATTCCTCTAAGGTCAGTTCCCGCTGTGTCTCAGCCATCCGTGCTCACCTCGCTATCGTTCCGTCCCCGGCCGTATTTTTCGTACATCGGCGCCGTGCCCGTGCCGGTCACCCGCGCGCGGATCACGCCGTCCGTCACATAGATCTCCAGCGCGTCCCCGGCCGAGACCCGGGCCGTGCTCGTGACCGCGCTCCCCGCGGCGTCCGTCACATAGGAGTAGCCCTGCTCCAGCTTGTGAAGCGGCGACAGCCCTTTCAGGCGCTCGATGCAAAGGAGCATCCTGTGCTTCCTGTCGTCCAATATCCCGCTCATCCTATGCTGCAGCCTCTCCTCTTTTTCGATCAGAAGCTGGCGCTGCTCCCTGATCTGGTTTTGGGGGCTTAAAAAGCCCAGCTTGCCCTGCAGGTGCTCCGCGCGCAGCCTTGCCGCCGCCAGCACATCCCCCATGCGCCGGTCAAGCTGCAGCCTGCCGCGCTCGATCTGCTCCAGAAGCGCCCTCACGTCCGCCACCGCCAGCTCCGCCGCCGCGGAGGGCGTGGGGGCCCGCAGGTCCGCCACATAATCCGCTATGGTAAAATCCGTCTCGTGCCCCACCGCCGAGATGACCGGCGTCCGGCAGCGGAAAATGGCGTAGGCCACGCTCTCCTCGTTGAACGCCCACAGATCCTCGATGGAGCCGCCGCCCCGCCCCACGATGATCACATCCACGCCGCAGCGGTCCAGCGTCTCGATGCCCCGCACGATGGACGGGGCCGCCTCCTGTCCCTGCACCAGGGCCGGATACAGGATCAGCTGCACATAGGGGTTGCGCCGCGCGGCGATGTTCTGGATATCCCGGATGGCCGCCCCGGTGGGCGCCGTCACAATGCCGATCTTCCGGGCGTAGGCGGGGATGGGCCGCTTATACTCCGGCGCAAACATGCCCATTTCTCCCAGCTCTCTTTTCAGGGCCTCGAACCGCTCGTACAGAAGACCTGCCCCGTCCAGGATGATCTCCTGCGCGTAGAGCTGATATTTTCCGTCCCGCTCGTACACGCAGATACTGCCGAGGGCCACCACGCTCTGTCCGTCTTGCATGCGGAAGGCAAGCCCGGTGCGGTTCCCGGCAAACATCACGCATGCGATGCTGCCCGTCTCATCCTTCAGGGAAAAGTAGATGTGTCCCGACATGTGGTATTTGCAGTTGGAGACTTCCCCCTTCACATAGACGCGCTTCAGAAGGAAATCCCCCGCGAACATATTTTTGATGTAGCGGTTGATCTGACCCACGGAATATACGTTCTTCATGCTCTTACCCGCTTATCTGATCCTTACCACTTTCGCCAGGACCCCGTTCACAAAGGAGGGCGAGTCGTCGCCGCCGAACTTTTTGGCAAGCTCCACCGCCTCGTTGATGGCAACGCCCACGGGGATCTCCTCATCCTTCAGGATCTCGTAGACCGCAAGGCGCAGGATCGCCAGATCCACCTTGTTCATACGGCTCAGCTTCCAGCCGGAAGACTCCCTGGACAGACAGTAGTCCACCTCCGGAAGACTTTCCTCTATTTTGTGAAATTTCCCGCAGATATATTCCGCGTCCTCTGCGTTCGGCGCAGCCTCCTCCACCTCGTCCAGGTAGAGCTGGGCCTGGCTGTTCAGCTCGTCCTTCTGGTAAAATTCCAGCAAAAACACAAGTTTAAAAATATGCTCCCTGAGCTCTCTTCTGGTCATATGTCCGCTCCTATAAAAGAATGGGACTATTGCAAGCTGTTTGCAACGGTCCCCATCCAAAGATCATTTGCCGCCTTCCATGGTCACATTGGCAATTTTAATATTGACGTTTTCCACCGTCAGACCCGTCATGTTCTCGATCGCAGCTTTTACTTTCTCCTGTACTTTCTGACTGGTTTTCGGCACGCTGTAGCCATAGTCGAGGTTCAATGCCATATCCACATTGACGACCCCGTTCTCTATGGTAACCTTCACGCCCTTGGATAGGCTCTTTAAGCCTATCCTGCTCACCAGCTCGTTGGTAATGTTTCCGGCCATGCTCGCCACGCCCTTGGTCTCCGTGGCCGCCAGGCCCGCGATGATGGTGATGACCTCGTTCGATATCTGGACCTGTCCTACCCCTTCTTTGTCCATAATGGTATAATTACTGTTCTGGCGTTCTTCCTTTCCCATGATAACCAGCCTCCTTACTTGAAAGGATTTTATAACGGCACCGCAGTTTCGCGGCTTTTCGCTTCTAATACAGATAGTTTATCAAATTTTAACATGTTTGTAAACTGTTTTTCTGAGCGCGTCCCGCCCGTTTTGCGCATCCTTTGTCTTCCCGGGACGCCCCGCGGCCGTCCTACCTGCCGAACTCCGCGAGCCGCAGGCCGGGATTGCGCTCCTGCGTCATCCGGATGCTCCAGGAATTGATCCAGATCAGCAGCGGATTTCCCTTCAGATCCTGTATCTTTTTCATGTCCGACGTGCCCGTCAGCCTGTTCAGGTCGATATCCTCGTTTTCGATCCAGCGGATGTGCTCGTACGGCAGGTTTTCCATGCGGATCTCCACGTTGTACTCGTTCTCCAGCCGGTAGCGGAGCACCTCAAACTGCAGGACGCCCACCACGCCCACGATGATCTCCTCCATGCCGGTGTTGAACTCCTGGAAGATCTGGATGGCGCCCTCCTGGGCGATCTGGGTGATGCCCTTCACAAACTGCTTGCGCTTCATGGTGTCCACCTGCCGCACCCTGGCAAAGTGCTCCGGCGCGAAGGTGGGGATGCCTTCGTAGGCAAATTTCTTTCCCGGCATGCAGATGGTGTCCCCGATGGAGTAGATGCCCGGGTCGAACACGCCGATGATGTCCCCCGCGTAGGCCTCCTCCACGATGTGGCGCTCCTGCGCCATCATCTGCTGGGGCTGGGACAGGCGCTGCTTTTTGTCGCCCTGCACGTGGTAGATCTCCATGCCCGCCTCAAATTTCCCGGAGCAGATGCGCATAAACGCGATGCGGTCCCGGTGCGCCTTGTTCATGTTGGCCTGTATCTTAAACACAAACGCGGAGAAATCCTCCCGGACGGGATCGATCTGTCCGACGTCGGCCATGCGCGGAAGGGGCGGCGTGGTCATCTGCAGGAAATGCTTCAGAAAGATCTCCACGCCGAAATTGGTGAGGGCCGACCCGAAAAACACCGGCGAGAGCCTGCCCTGGCTCACCAGCTCCTGATCGAACTCCGCGCTCGCGCCGTCTAAAAGTTCGATCTCCTCCAGGAGCCTGTCTTTGTTTTCCTCCCCCACAAATTCCGTGAGCTCCTCAGAGTCGATGGGGATCTCCCTGGACTCTCCCTCTTTGGTGCCCTTTTGGGTGTCGAAAAAGGTGGTCACTTTTTTGCTGCCCCGCTCGTAGACTCCCTTGAAGTTTTTGCCGGAGCCGATGGGCCAGTTGATGGGGCAGGTGGCGATGCCCAGCTCTTTTTCGATGTCATCCAGCAGTTCGAAAGTGTCGTTGGCGTCGCGGTCCATCTTGTTGATAAAGGTAAAGATGGGGATGTGCCGCATCACGCACACTTTGAACAGTTTCCTGGTCTGGGCCTCCACGCCCTTGGACGCGTCGATGACCATGACGGCGGAGTCCGCTGCCATAAGGGTGCGGTAGGTGTCCTCCGAGAAGTCCTGGTGCCCGGGGGTGTCCAGTATATTGATGCAGTAGCCGCCGTAGTTGAACTGCAGTACCGAGGAGGTTACGGAAATCCCTCTCTCCTTCTCTATCTCCATCCAGTCGGAAACCGCGTGGCGCATGGTGGCCTTGCCCTTCACGGAACCCGCCAGGTTGATAGCCCCGCCGTACAGCAGGAATTTTTCCGTCAGGGTAGTCTTTCCCGCGTCGGGATGGGAAATGATGGCAAACGTGCGCCTTTTCTTGATCTCACTCGCAATATCGCTCAAAATGGTTCCTCCGTTTCTGTCGCGCAGATTTATGTGCAGGATAATCTTACCAAATACGGGGGAGCGTGTCAACGAGGCTTTGCGCATAATTTTAGGGAGAACTTCCGCACTGCATGGAAAGTTCTCCCTGTCTGTTTTACGCTCTTTGGATTTAATCCCCGCTCACCGGCGTGATCACGATGTTTTCCCCGGCGATCTCGGTCTTGCGCTTGACGATATCTTCGATCTGCGCCCTCTGGGCATCCGAAATCTCCGCCATATTGATGACCACGTCCGCGCTTCCGTTGGTTATGCTGACCACGCTCCCCTCAAATCCCTTGGCGTCCAGAAGGAGCTCGGCCGCCGCCTCCCGCTCCGCCTGGTCCGTGAGGGACGTGATGCTGTCGATGGCGTTCTGCTTCTGTTCCTCCGTGATATTTCCGTTGTTGATCACTTCCATCAGCGTCTCTTTATTCTGCGCGCGGAGCTGTTCGCGCGTCAGCTTTGCCTCCGCCGCCATGTTCGAACCGGTCAGGCTGGTCAGCACCGCCTCCCCGGGCGTATCTGTGATCTCGTCGTCCCCCGAAGAAACATCCACTCCGTTTTCCAGCAGCACCTGCTCCTCCTGCGCGGAGCTCTGCACTACCGCCTCCTGCAGCTTCGTCCCGGAATAGTTCAGGTACCCCGCCACGGCGATCATGATGGCGAGCGCCGTGATGATGATCTGATTTTTCTTCACGATCCGCTTCACTTTATCCTCTCCTTTCATTCATCTTCACTACTTTGATTTTATGCGCCTCCAGTCCGAATAATGCCATTACCGCGTCCGTTATCTCTTTTTTCACATTGGCGTCGTCCGCGCCCTCGGCCAGCACCAGCACTCCCTCCACCTGGGGAGCCAGCTCCCGGGTCACATAGGGCGAATCGTCCCCGCCGTCCGCCCCATAGACGGTGGATTCCTGGTTCTCCTGCTCCACAGTGCTGCGGGAAGTACCTCCCCCGTCCTGCTCCTGGGTGGTGCGGCTGGCTGCGGAGACGTCTTTTTCCACGATCTTTTCCCCGCTGTCTTTCTGCGTGATCATGACCAGCACCTCCCCGGCCCCCTCCATCCGGCGCAGGATGCGCTCCAGGCGGCTCTCCATCTGCGCCGCGTCCAGGCTGCCCGACAAAGTTTCCCGGGACGTCTCTGCCGTCCCGGATGCGGGCTCCGGCTCCTCTGTCTTTTCGGACGGCACAAAGACCACCGCCGCAAGGACGCCCGCCAGCAGCAGCATCACCCACTGGTCGCGCCGGATCTTCTTTATTTTTTCCAGCCATTTCCCGTCCATGTTTCACTCCTTTACCGAGATCTGAATATCCTCCACGCCGTAGACGGACGCGATCTCCGCGCGGATCCTGTCCACTCCGGCCTGCTGCCGCGCGCCGTCCGTCTCTTTTTCAAACACGTTCAGGTTGCTGTTGAGCGGCATCAGCCGGATGAGCACCGAGGAAATGGCCGCCGGGTTCCCCTCGCTTTTGGAGAGCCGCACATCCACCGAAATGCACTGCCTGCCGTTCGCCTTTGCGATCTCCCGCATCTGCCGCTCCAACTCGCTCCGGTACGCCTCCTCGATCTGCTCATTCTGAAGGTCTGCCAGCGCTTCCTGGGACACCCGGAGCTCATAGGCCTCCTCCCGCACAAACGCCCTCCGGAGCGCCTCCTCAAACGTCTGGCCCGCCAAGAACAGGTCCCCCGCGGGCTCCAGGGCCAGGAGCAGAACGATCAGCCCGCCGAAAAAGCGGATATATCTGCGGTATTCGTCCGTCCGCACCAGGTGGCAGAACAGTTCCAGCATACAGAAACAGACGATCAGATCGCGCATCCAGTCATACAGTTTATCCATTTACACACCTCGGATCGAAGCCGTCACCAGCGCCAGCGTGAGCAGAAACATGACGCCCGTGATGGACAGTGTCTTCAAGAGCAGCGCGGCCCCCTCGCCCACCCCGCTGACGCACTCCGTGATGCGCCGGTCGGAGACCGGCTGGATCACGGCTCCTAAAGCTTTGTACAGAAACGCGCAGAGCAGAAGCCGCGCCACAGGCGCAAGGCAGATGAGAACGATCACGATCACTCCGGCCGCGCCCACCGCGTTTTTCAAGAGCACCGCCGTGCCGAGCACGGTTTCCGTGACCGCGTTTAACGTATTTCCGAGCACGGGGATCGCCCCGGCCGCCCGCTTCCACACAGAATTTTTTAAAGCGTCAATGGCCGGGAGCAGCAGGGACTGTACCGTCTGCACTCCCACCACGACCGCCAGCAGCGTTTTTAAGACCCATCCCACAGCCAGCTTTAAAAGATCGGCCAATTTGGAAAAATAGTCTTCCTTTCCCAGATGATCGATCAAAAGAAACAGCACATAGAGCCGGATTCCTGGCAGCACCACATAGGTGAGCACCGTCTGCGCGGCCCATATGACCGTAAGGGTCAGCTCATAAAATCCCACCGCCGTCACGGAGCCGGCCGCCAGAGAGGCCGCCACCAGATAGGCCGGCAGCAGGAGCTTCACAAAGTGCAGCATCCGCTCCAGATGGATCCTGACGGAGCGGTCCAGTTCCCCGAAGGCCCGCATGAGGATCACGAACAAAAGCAGGTAGATCATATAGAAAGCGATCTCCGAGATCTGGTTCTTTTCAAATACCCGCACAAAATTGGAAAACACCGCCGCGGCGACCGCCAGCACCAGGATCTGCAGGATCATGCCCTTCTGGCCGGAAAGCTCGCCGCACACGGCGTCCAGCAAAAGTTCTCTCACACTGTCCGCGCTTATGGGCGATCTTCCCTGCATCAGCTTTACCACACTCTCCCGGAGATCAAAGGTGTCATCCGGGAACATCTCCCGGATGCTGTCCTGTATCTTTTGAAGGTCCAGTTCGTCCAGATAGGAGTCCACCAGATCCTCCGCATCCGGATAGGAAGTATCCGAAGTGTCCGCCGTCTCCCGCTCCCCGGTTTGCCGGGAACCGTCCGCGTCCGAAAAGGCCGCCGCCGAAAAGCCTGTCCAGCAGACGATCAGGATCAAGATCCACAGCCCGCACATCCTCCGCATACGCCGTTCTCCCGCTTTTAGCGTCATTTCAGATATTCCGTGATGGTGTTCAAAAGAGCCAGCACAATGGGCGTGCTCACAGCCAGCACCGTGATCTTTCCCGAGAGCTCGATCTGCCCTGCCACCGCCGAAAATCCAGCGTCTTTGCAGATGTTGGACGCAAAGTCCGCCACATAGGAGATCCCCACGATCTTCAGAAGGATCTGAAGATACGATTCCCGGATAGCGATATACTGCGTCATCTGCGAAAACACATCCGCCATCGACTGCATGCGCGTGACGACGCAGAAAAAGATCAGCATACAGGTGGCCATGCTGATCAGGACGGAAAACTGCGTTTTCCACTCCCGCAGGAACAGCGACGTCAAGATCCCCGCTATCCCCAGCACCGCGATTTTAACCATATCCATAGATTTCATCCTCCCGCCGTTTCGCACGGCACGTTCACAGCGCAGACAATTTTTTGATGTGCCGGTCAGCCCACAGCGCGAACAGATTTTTTCATGGTGTCGGACAACTCACAGCGCAAACAGGCTCTTGACCGTGTCAAATAGCTCATAAATATAAGGAAGCAGCCAGAACAATACCAGCACGATCCCCGCAAGGGACGCGAGAGACGCCTGGTCTTCCCTTCCGCTCTGCTTTAAGATCTGCCCGATGACAGAGATCAGGATCCCCACCGCCGCTATCCGAAAGATGATATTTACACTCATTTGTCCCTCTCCTTTGCAGCACGGAAACACTGCCTATTTCATGATATCCGGCCGCCCGGCGCCGTGCAGGCTGTCTCGCGCCCCACGCCCCGCGGCACGGCAGAGCGGGATTCACAGCAGCAGCAGAACCAGAAAACAGCCTCCCAGAAAACCCAGATAGCGGTATACATGCGCTTTTTGGCGGCAGTCCTCCTCCGCCCGGGCGCGGATCTGCGCCAGCTCCTCCTGATAAAATGCGAGCGTGCGCACCTGCATCCCCGCGTCGGCGTGCCCCAGCCTCGCGCCCAGCCGGACCAGCCGCCGCACGTCTTCGCCGCTAAGCCCCGTCCCCTGCAAAAGCAGTTCCGCGGACTGTTTGAAAAGATCCTCCACCGTGCCGGCCTTCCTGCGCTCCATGGCACAGGCCGTCTCCGAAAAAAAGCGCGCAAACGCCCCATAGCTGCTCTTTGCCAGCACGCCAAACGCCTCCTGGAGCGGCGTCGCGGCATATTGGATCTCGCGCTGCAGCATCGCCGCAAGGCGTTCCAGCTCCCGCAGAGAGCGCGCTCGCTCCGACAGGGAGGAACCCATGCAGACTCCGAGGGCCGTGCAGGCCGCCATCGCCAAAACCATCCCCGCATATCTCAGCATGCCCCATCGCCCCCGTAGATGTCGGTGCCGCGCTCATCAAAAATCTCTTTTACCCGGCCCATCTTATGCAGGATCACATAGCGCTCAAAAATGCGCTCCTGCACAAGTCTCTGCAGGAGCGGTTTGCGCTTTACATCGTCGATGGACGCTCCGTGCACGGTGGCCAGCAGCTTGCAGCCGCAGTGGATCACGGACTCGATGGCCCGGATGTCCCGGTAGTCCCCGATCTCATCCACCGCAATGACCCCGGGCGACATGGCGCGCACCAGCATCATCATCCCCTCCGCCTTCGGACAGCAGTCCAGAAGATCCGTGCGGATGCCCAGGTCGTTCTGGGGCACCCCCATGTAGGCGCCGCCGATCTCCGAGCGCTCATCCACCACGCCCACCGTGCACCCGGCATAATAGGCGTTTCCGTTGGAGAGCTGGCGTATAATATCCCGCAGCAGCGTGGTCTTTCCGCACCGCGGCGGGGAAATGAGTAAGGTATGGCGGAATTCTCCATCCTTGATCAGATACGGCAGCACATGATCGGCACAGCCCTTCTTCTGATGGGAGATGCGGATATTCAGAAAAGAGATATGCTTCACGCTGCGTATCTTTTCCCCGTCCGTCACGATCTTTCCCGCGATCCCGATGCGGTGGCCGCCCTGTATGGTCAGAAAACCGTGCCGTATCTCATCTTCAAAAGCATACAGCGAATAATCCGCGATATATTCCACAGTCTCCAGGAGGTCCCGCCGGCTTACCACATAACCCCGGCTGCACTCTCTGGTCACCTCCCCCGTCGGCTGCACAAAATATTCCGCGCCGGCCCACATGACGATCAGAGGACAGTCCACGCGCATGCGGATCTCCTGCAGCTCCTCAAGATCCACGTTCAGCTTCTTGAGCACGGCCCGCAGGTTCACAGAAAAAATGTTGAAAAAATCTTCTTGGTTCTTCATTGCACCATTCCTCTACTTCAATATATATGAGTCTGTCCCAAAAATATGCCAACGGATTGCTTGCAATTCGCCCTCAATCGTTGTAATATTGTAATTAATATCATGGTTTGTGAAAGAAACCATGATATTCGGTGCGCTATCACGCGTATCCTGTGTCATGAAAAAGGAATATGAGGTGTCTGATATGAAGAAAAAAGTGGTCATTGCCCTGGGGCACCGCGCCCTCGGCACAACCTTTCCGGAACAGAAAATTGCGCTGAAAAATTCCGCCAAAGTGATGGCGGATCTGGTGGAGGCCGACTGCCAGCTGATCATCACCCACAGCAACGCCCCGCAGGTGGGCATGATCCACACGGCCATGAACGAATTTGCGCATTTCCACTCCGACTACACCGGAGCGCCCATGTCGGTCTGCTCCGCCATGAGCCAGGGCTACATCGGCTACGATATCCAGAACGCCCTGCGCGAAGAGCTTTTGAAGCGCGGCATCTACAAGCCCGTCAGCACCATCATCACGCAGGTGCTGGTGGACCCCTACGACGAGGCCTTCTACCGCCAGGTAAAGGTGATCGGCCGGTATATGACAAAGGAAGAGGCTGAGAAAGAGGAGGCCAAGGGGAACCATGTGGTGGAGGAAACCGGCGGCAGGTACCGCAGGATCGTCTCCTCCCCGAGGCCGCAGGCCATCATAGAGATAGACGCCATCAACGCCCTGGTGGACGCCGGGCAGCTTGTGGTCGCCTGCGGGGGCGGCGGCATCCCGGTCATGGAGCAGGCGCATGCCTTAAAGGGCGCAAGCGCCATCATTGAAAAGGATTATACGGCCGGAAAGCTGGCCGAGGGGACGGACGCGGATGTGCTGATGATCCTCACGAACGACGAGAAGGTGGACATCGACCGCCACACGGACAGCCCCGTCGAGCTTGGCCGCATCACAGTGGAGGAAGCGCTGGAACATATCGAGAAAAAGCAGTTCGGCGAGACAGCCATGCTGCCGAAGATCCGCGCCTCCGTGGACTTCGTCTCCAAGAGGGAGGGCCGCACCGCCATCATCACGAATCTGGAGCACGCCCTGGAAGCCCTGGAGGGAAAGACGGGCACCATCATCGCGTAAAATACCACAAAAGACAGTCCGCGCATCCATCTGCGAAGGCGGGCTGTCTTTTTTTGTCCGGCGCCTGCGCATTCTGGCGGCACCCGGTTCTCCCTGCAAATTCTCCATTTTTGTTCTATAATAGATGATAATATGGGCAGATATTTTCATAGTGCCCGTCCTTCATCCGAAAACCGCCCGGTATGGTGCCAAGCTGGATAAACCCAAGGCGCTCATATAAATGCCTGGCGTGGACATTGCTCTCCACGACGGCGTTGAACTGCAGGATCCGAAATCCCAGCTCCCCCGCCTTCTGCAGACAGTCCGCGACCAGTTTTTCCCCGATGTGCCGTCCGCGGCACGCGGAGCTGACCGCATAGCTGGCATTGCTGATGTGCCCGCACCTGCCCACGTTGTTGGGGTGCAGGATGTACAGGCCTGCAACCGCGCCGTCGCACACGGCCACGCCCGCATACGTCTGCGCCGCAAAAAATTCCCTGCCCGACGTCTCATCCAGAAAATCTTCCTGGGGAAACGCCACGCCCTCCTCCACAACCTCGTTCCAGATCTCTGTCATCCTGGGAACGTCTGCTTCTTCATATCTGCGCACAAACATTTCTTATCCCATGCCGCGGGCCCGCAAAGATCTGCAGCGCCGTTTTGCGCCGCAAAAAATGCCTGAACAAATGCCCGCAGCTTTCCCTTTCATATAAACTTCTATAAGACTGCGATCCGGCAGAGGCCGTTTCCCGGCTTCCGGAAATGCGCTCTTTACCTGGCCGTCTTTTACACGCCCTCGCTCCTATGGCCGCCCCGAAGATGATTGTCTATCTGGTTTCGGATCATCTCCATGGCCACCCGGTTGTACCCGCCCTCCGGCACGATGATGTCCGCGTTCTTCTTGCTCGGCTCCACAAACTGTTCGTGCATGGGCTTCACCGTGTTCAGGTACTGGCCGATCACGGATTCCAGGCTGCGCGCCCGCTCGAGCACGTCCCTCTGGATCCTGCGGATGATGCGCAGATCCGGGTCGGTGTCCACAAAAATGCGGATGTCCATCAGCTCGCACAGGCGCGGATTCTCAAAAATGAGGATCCCCTCCACCAGAATGACCTTGGCCGGGTTGACGGTCAGGGTGTCCCTGCTGCGGTTGTGCACCGTATAGTCGTAGACGGGGCACTGCACCGCTCTCCCTTCGCGCAGCTCTTTTAAATGGCTGATCATCAGATCCGTGTCGAAGGCGTTCGGATGGTCATAGTTCAGCCGGCACCGCTCCTCGTAGGTCATGTCGTCGTGCGCCTTGTAATAGTCGTCGTGCTTTATGATGGTCACGCTCTCGCGGAACTGCGCCGCGATCTGGTTGGTCAGCGTGGTCTTTCCGCTTCCGGAACCGCCGGCGATCCCGATCACCAATACTTCTGCCATATTTTTCAACCCTTCTCCTTCGGTATTTTCTGTGTCCCCACAGATCCTCTCACCCGCAGTATAGCACATATTTTGCCAGTTGAAAATAATTGTTCGATTGGGATTGACATTTCATCCATTCGGTATAAGATAATAGTATGCGTTTCGACATTATTTTATCAAAATTTCAAAATTCGGGGAGTATCTCATGAGGTGGAGCAGGAGAAAACGATTAAATAAAAAGAAAGCGGAGCGGATGCGGGCATGGCGCAGGCGCATACTCATCGCGGCAGGCGTCGTGGGAGCCGTCGCCGCAGCCGACCTTATTTACATAAAAGTGATGGACGGGCACTTTTACCATCACGCCACACTGAACGGATTTTATGTGGGCGGGAAAACCGCCGCACAGGCGGCAGAACTTTTGGAGGGGCCCTACAACTCTTACGACCTGTGCCTCAACGAGCAGGACCAGCAGGTGCTGCACACTTCCTTCAAACAGATCGGGTACCAGGTGGACAGCGAAAAACTGCAGGCAGGGATCCAGGAACTGATCGACGGACAGAGTTATTTTGCCTACGGCGGCCTGATCGCCGGCAGCACATATAATATGACGGTCCCCTTCTCCGTGGACGAAGCCGTGTTTGACAAAGCAGTGTCCGCAGAGCGGTTTACCGTTCCGCGCGTCACCACCACCGACGCCATGATCATCGAGCAGGGCGACAGCTATGCCATCCAGCCCGAGGTGTACGGCACGGATTTTGAAGACACAGATCTGCAGAAGCTTGTCAAGGAGACCATCGACAAAGACCTGGCCGCCGGCATGGAGACGGACACGGTCACCATGGATGTGCCGGAGAGTATTTACCGTCAGCCGAAGATCAAGCAGGACGATCCGGATCTGGAGAGAGAGCTGGAGATCTATAAACAATACTGTAACGCCGAGATCACCTATGAATTTGGCGACGAAAAAGAAGTGGTGGACTGGAATACCATCCGCGACTGGATCCTGATGGACGAGCCGGACGCCCCCGTCAGCGAAGAAAAGGTGTATGATTTTGTGTACGACTTGGCCGCGAAATATGACACGTACAGCATTCCCCGCACTTTTGAGAGCACCAATCGGGGAACCATGACCATCGAATACAACAGCTATGGCTACCAGATCGATGTGGACGGCGAGGCCTATCAGCTTATCGAGGACATTTACGCGAATCAGCCTGTCAGCCGTGAGCCGGTATATGCCCACTGGGGCTACAGCCGCAACGGCATGGACGACCTGAACGGCACCTACGTGGAGGTGGACCTCTCCAATCAATATCTGTGGTTTTATAAAAACGGCGATCTTGTGGTGGAGAGTCCCATCATCTCCGGCCTGCCCACCCCGGAGCGCGCCACACACGAGGGAGTCTTTACCATCCCCTACAAGGCCAGCCCCTTCAATCTGAAGGGCGGCGGAGGCGGTGCCGGCGAGACCTGGGACGTGGAAGTGCAGTACTGGATGCCCTTCGACGACGGGCAGGGCCTGCACGACGCCTCCTGGCAGAGCGCGTTCGGCGGCACGACCTATCAGTATGCCGGATCCCACGGCTGCATCAACCTGCCGGTGGATGTGGCCGCGGCCATCTACTATGAAATGGAAGAAAATGTGTGCATCCTGATCTACCAGTAAGGTCAGCTGATCTGCCATCTCACATGGCTTCCGGTTTCATCCCTGCTGACGATCAGCTGGTTTTCTATCTCCTGCTTCAGCTCCGACACATGGGAGATGATGCCGATCAGCCTGGAACCCTCCGCCATCTGGAGGAGCACCTTCACGGCCTGGTTCCTGGAATGTTCGTCCAGGGAGCCGAAGCCCTCATCGAGAAACATCATATCCAGATTGACCGCCGCGGAGTGTTCCTGGATCTGGTCGGCCATGCCGAGCGCCAGGGAAAGGGCGGCCATGAAGGATTCCCCGCCGGAGAGGGTGCGGATCTGCCGCTCCTTTCCGGTCACGTTGGAATAGACCATCAGATCCAGACCCCGGTTCCTGCCCTCCCCCGCTTCCGATAAATCGACCATGCGCAGTTCAAACTGCCCCGCGGTCATCGCGTCAAAGCGCCGGTTGGCCGCGCGCAGGATCTTTTCCAGATAATAGCGCTGCACATAGGTTTCCAGATCCATGCGCGAGCCGCTCACATTTCCCGACACCAGCCGGTAGAGCCCGTCCAGGCGCGCATGCTCCTCCAATTCTTTTCTGCGGTCTTTCTGCTTTGCCTCCAGTTCGCGGTACACCTCCCGGTTGCGTCTGAAGGCGTCCCGCAGCTTTTCCTGCGCTTCCCTGGCCGCCTGCAGTCTGTCCTGGGTCTCCCGCACAGTTTTCGTAAGCGCGGCAAGATCCGGCCTCTCCTCCTTACCGATGGCCTGCAGAGCCGACTCCTTTCGCGCGCCGGCCTGTGCCAGGTCTCTCTGGTGATCCGACACCTGCTTCATGAGCTCTTCGCTGGCCTTCGGCCCGTGCTGTTCCGTGAGAGTTCTCCACGCTTCCTCAGGGATCCCCCGCTCCTTTCGCAGCTTCTCATAGGCGTCCTTTCGCCGGGCGCAGATATCCTTCTTTCCCGGTAGTTCTTCCTCATACTGGCGGATCAGCGCCTCCGCGCGGTCTTTTTCCCCTCTGGCTTTCCGGGCGTTTTCCTTTGCCTCGTCCAGGGCACGCCCGCACTGGTTCTTTTGATCCTCCGCGAGGCTCAGCGCCTGTTCTGCGTCCCGCCGCGTCCCGTAGTCCTTCGACTCCTCCAGGCTCTTCTGCTTTGCCCTGCTGCCCTCAAGCGCCGCGGCAGCCTCGGTCTCATCCTGTCTGAGCTTCTCCGCTTCCTGTAAAAGTCTCTCCCGGTCTGCGCGTATCTTTTGCAGAAGCTCCTCCAGCCGGGCGTGGTTTCGCACGTCCTCCCGCAGCAGTTCGCCCTGCTTGCGCACGGACTGTGCCAGGCTTTGGACAAATTTCTGCACGTCCGTGCCCTCCGGCACGGCGTTCCCGCCGGCCGCAAGCCGTTCAAGGAGTCTTTGCTCCATCTGTCCCAGCGCCTTCTCGCGTTCTTTACAGAGATCGGCATCCGAGCGCGCCTGCGCCGCCAGCTCCTCCTGCCGGGCGCGCAGAAACTCCGTCTCTTTTTGAAGCTCGTCCAGGGCCTCCCTTGTGAGCCCCTCGTCCGCATCAGCCGATACGTGCGGGCAGGGATGCTCCGTCGAGCCGCACACCGGGCACGGTTTTCCGGGCTCTAAGCCAAGCGCCAGAAAGCCCGCCTGCTCGTCCAGAAACTTTCTGCGCTTCTGTTCGTAGTCTGCCGACTTCTCTGCGTACGCCTCGCGCGCCTGCCCGTACGCCCGCAGGGATTCCTCCGCCTTTGCCCGGTCCGCGCACACATGCTTTCGCTCCCGCCAAAGTTCATCCGCCGCTTTTTGGCACTCGTCGGCCTCCCGCTTTTTGGCCTCCCAGAGGGCAAGCTTTTTCTCCGCGTCCGCCAGGGCCTGCATCTGCGCCGCGCAAGTCTCCTCCTGCGTCTTTTGCTCCGCCAGCTTCGCAAGCACGTCCGCATATCTGCCGCGCGCCAAAAGAAGCTCCCGCTCTTTTCGGGCCGTTTCCGCCTGCGCCGCCTCAATCTTCCCGAACAATTCCAGGGCCCTGCCCGCCCTCTCCTTCGTCCGGCTGAACCGCTCCAGTTCTTTTTGATATTGTCCGGCAAGCGATGCCTCTTTCCCGGCCGTGTCACGGACGGCATCCAGAAGCCCCGGAAGCAGCGCGCGCTGCCCGGCCAGGGCCTGCTGCATCTTTTGCGCGCTCTCCTCGGCGTCCGCGTACCGCTGGTATTCCGCGCGCACCTCATAGGCCGCGCGCAGCCGCCGCGCCAGGTCTTCCGCATCCTCCATCTGTTTCTTTTGTCCCGCCAAAATGGCAAGCTCCTGCTCTGCCCGATCCAGCTGTTCAAACGACACCGCAAGCTGTTCGCCCTTTGTGCGGGCGTCGCGCGCCCGGTCTCTGGCAAGCTCCGCCTCCCGGCAGACGCGGTTCGCGTTCTGCGTCTCCTCCTCCAGCTTTGCGCACAGCTCTCCTAAGCTTGTCGTGAAGCCTTCCATCACGGCGAGCTCTCCTCGCGTCATCTTCTCTTTGTCCAGCCGCATCTCCTGCGCCCGCGCAAAGGATCCCGGAATGACCACCCGGGCCGCGGCGGCGAGGCACTCGGTCCTGATGCCCGCCAGCACCCGCTCTTTTTCCCTTTTGCGCGCCAGCAGCTCATCCGCAATCTCCTGGAAGATCTCCGTGTGGAACAGCTTGCGGAAGATCACTTTCCGGTCGTCGGATCTGGCGCGCAGCAGCTCCATAAATTCGCCCTGCGCGATCATGGCCACCTGCATAAACTGGCCTTTATTCAGTCCCACCAGTTCTTCCAGCTTCCGGTCCGCCTCTTTGGGCGGATATTCCGTGCCGTCCGGCATGGTAAGAGAGACGCTGCCCGTCACTTCCCTGGCGCGCTCTCCCTTTTGAGCACCCCTTTTGACCGGCCTCTGATGGCGCGGCACCCGCTTTACCGTGTAGGTCTTTCCCGCTTCCAGAAAAGAGAACTCTACAAAGGGCTCCGTGTCCAGATCCGCATACTGGCTCTGCAGCACGACGCCCTCTTTTTTGTTGAAGGCGGAACCGGTCTCCCCGTAGAGGGCGAACACAATGGCGTCGAAGATCGTGCTCTTCCCGGCACCCGTATCGCCCGTGATCAGAAACAGGTTCTGATCGGGCCTTGTGAAATCGATTGTGGTGGTATCTGAGCCATAGGAGCCGAACGCCCGCATGCAAAGCCGCAGTGGTCTCATCTTTTTCCCTCCGTCACGGTATTGATCACATCCCGCAGGATCTCTTTTTCCGCGTCATCCAGATCTTTCAGGAACCCGCAGCAGAGCTCGAACGGGTCCAGCTCGCCCACGTCCTGCACGTCGCGCCCGTTCTGCGTGCGGCGCACGCCCTCCCTGCGGATCTCCAGGAGGAAGGGAAAGGCCGCGCGGATGCGGTCCTGCATGTCGATCACGTCCAGATCCGCCCGGTCTGTGAGGAGCACCGACACATAGTCCCCGCAGGACTGCCGCAGCACTTCTTCCAGGCTTCCCCGGATCACGCGGACCTGGCGCAGGGGATGCAGCGGCAGCACGCGGGTGCGCACCACCCCTTTCTCCTCCATCTCCACCATCACGACGCCTTTTTCCTGCCCGGCCTCGCTGACCGAGCACGCCAGCGGCGCGCCGCAGTACCTCCTGGTCTCCCCGGCCACCCGCATGGGTTTGTGGATATGGCCCAGCGCCGCATAGTCAAAGGCCTGCAGCACGTCGGCGCTTACCTCGTCAATGTTCCCGGCGGTGCGGATCTCCGAGTCCATCCGCTCCACGTCCTCTGCGCGTTTCCCGGCGGGCAGGTAAAACTGGTGGCTGACCAGCACATTTCTGGCCGCCGGATCCAGCTTTTCCCGCGCGATCAGCCGGCGGACCGTCTCCTGGTACGTAAGCTGCGCGCCGTCCGCATCCGTCCCCACCACCTGGCGCACCATAGAAGGGCGCACAAAGGGAAGGAGGTAAAAATGCACCTCCCCGTATGCGTCCCTCAATGTGACTTTTTCTATCTGCTCTTCCTGCGTGCCTGGCGGCAGGCCCACCATGTGCACGCGCTGTTTGGCAAGCACCCTGCGGAAGCAGTCCAGCCGCGGCGCGCTGTCGTGGTTGCCGCTGATGATCAGCACGCTGGCCTGCGGAACCGCCTCCGTCAGACGCGAGACAAAGCGGTCGAACACCTCCACCGCCTCCGCGGAGGGCACCGCCTTGTCGTAGACGTCCCCGGCCACCGCCACCGCGTCCGGCTGCTCCCGCCTGGCGGCCTCCACGATCTGGTCCAGGATATATTCCTGATCCTCGCGCAGGTCCCGGTTCAGCAGCCGCAGCCCGATATGCAGATCCGATATATGAAAAAATTTCATGCCGACCGCCTCTCTGTCCTCAGCGCACCTGGATCCCGTTTACCTCCACGTTCTCCGTGAGCTCGATGACCAGACACTTCTTTCCGTCTATCACAGCAGTCTCCACCAGATCGCTGCGCTCCGGGTTTACCTGGACCACCACGTCCTTCGTGCGGATCTCAAATTTTCTGGTGCTCGCCACATTCTCGGCCACAAAGGACGTCCGCTCGCCCGCGGCCTCCTCGTAGCGGTCGTCGAACTGTTCCATGCGCTCCCCGGAGACGCCGCTCTGTTCCAGGAGCCGCCTGACCTCCTGTTTGCCCAGCACCAGCGGTTCCGGCTCCTCCTTCTGCTCCTCGATCATCTCGTTGAGGTTTTCGCAGATGGTGCGGACCGTCTCATAGTCGCACGCCTCGCCCAGGGTCTCCTCCACCAGCGTCTGGAACGTCTCTTTCTGGCTTCCCGCCGTCAGCGGCAGGTCGCAGCCCAGGATCCCGTCCACAAAATCGCTCCCGGGCATCTCCGGCTTCTGATTGTAGTACAGCAGGCTGTGGATATCCGCGCTGCGGTCGTGAAAGGCCGGGAATAAAAACCCGATGAGCGGCATCTCCACAAGCCAGTCCTGCGCGCGGCTCGCGAAGCAGTTCTCGCGCTCATGGTAGGAAAGGCAGGGCTTCGCCAGATTGACCGGGCAGACGCAGCAGATGATGTGCTCGTACACCTCGTCCGAGGCGTCCTCCATCTCGAGGCCGTCCGAAGATCTCCCGGGGATGTCGTAGACCCCGTAGGAGAGCAGGATCAGATAATTTCCCGCGTAGTAAAAAGATTCTATGACCTTGTCGTAAAACTCCTCCAGGATGGCGTCGTCCTGCAAGCCCGTGTATTTCAGCCGCATCAGAAGATCCTGCGTGCCCTGCGCCTCCTCGGCCGAGAACGGAATTTCCATGCTCAGGAGATTTTTCCCCACGGTTCCCGAGAGTGTCTTTCGGAAGATGTTCAGGTATTTGAAAAATTCCTCCTCCGGCAGCGACAGAAACGCCTCCCGGAACAGCGTCTTTTTATTCTTTTCGCCGTCCACGTAGCACCCGCAGATGCGGCTTGCGGGACAGCGCTGCTGCGTATATTGCTTTTTAATCTCCGCGATCTCTTTTTTATTCATTTTTTTCCCATGCCGCGGGCCCGCTGCCATTTGCGACGCCGTTTCGCGGCGCAAAGAAAGACGGAAACATCGCCCGCGGCCCTCCCTTTCTTATGTAATCAAAAATTTTTACAGCATATACGCGGCACACTCCCCGATATGCCGCGCATCACAAAGCGCGCGCTCACGCGCGCCCGGAAATCTCCTCGCCGTCCAGAACCGCCTGGACGAGCAGATCCCCCTCGTATATCAGCTTCAGCGAGAAGAACGGCCGGTCCTCTGCGAGGAGGCGGAAAAATATTTTGTCCCCCTCCCACAGGTTCAGTTCGCCGATGCGGGATTTGGGCACCCACTCTAAGGCGCCCTCGTCGCAGTCCGTCATCTCGCCTGTAAATTCGTCCGCCGTGTAGAGGCACATGTACTCGGACTCCCAGCGCCCGTCCGCCGTGTGGCACAGAAAAGTGACCAGCGCGCGGAACCGGTAGCGGATGAGGTTCAGCCCGGTCTCCTCTTTTACCTCCCGGAGCAGACATTCCTCCGGGCTCTCGTGCGCTTCAAAGTGGCCGCCCACGCCGATCCATTTGTCTTTGTTGACATCATGTTTTTTAGATACCCGGTGCAGCATCAGATAGCAGTCGTCCCGCTCGATGTAGCACAGCGTCGTCAGCCCCATCCTTCATTCCCTCCGCACGCGTGATAAGAAAATTCCGCAAAGTCCGCATATCCCCCGGCGTCCTTTCCGTTCCCGGAGGCGTACATGCCCGCCGTGCAGCCCACAAAGCCTCCCGCGGACTCCGTGCTCATGTGGGTCAGATCAATTCCCTTTGCCAGAAGCTGCCAGCTGCCGCGCACATCATCCAGGGAGAGGGGCTTTTCTTTTGCCGTCTGCGCAACGGCCGCCCAGACGTCCGCCGCAAGCCCGCGGACAGCCAGCTTCAGCGCCACGGCCTGCCCGCCCACATCGTCCTTTTGGACGACGCAGACGTCCTCGCCCGCCGCGCAGCGGATCACGCGCAGCCCGCGCTTTTGATCCTTCTGAAAATACTCCACGCGGATGTGCGCCTGCTCGCTCTGCACCAGCGCCATCCCGGCGCAGTCGTCCTCCCCTCCAAAACGGGCGGTAAAGAGGCTTTCCGCCTCAAACGCTTTGTGCAGCCAGCGCACACCCAGATAGGCGGGCGGCGTGAGATTTTTCAGGGAAGACTCCCGCATGAAAAGCCGCAGGGCTCCCGGGCACTCCGTCAGGGACAGAACCTGGTCCCTGTCATTTTTCAGGGAGAGGAAGCAGGGCGGCAGCGTTTTTTCGCCAAAGGTATGGCGCATATCGGCCGCACCCAAGATGTTCCCCGCGCACTTTTCTTCAAGCGGCAGTTCCACCGTCTCCTCCAGATGGCCCACGCCGGGGTTTACCACCGGCCAGCCGTCCTCCCACTCCACTTTCGCCAGGAAGGTCTCGCGCCCCAAAAGGGTGTGGCCCTCCTGCGGGCGGCAGGCCAGCATGATCATATACCAGTTTCCGTGGACGTCGTCCACCAGATCCGCATGTCCCACGCAGGTGACGGGGAAGGCCGCCCCCAGGTGCCTGTGGGTGAGAATGGGATTGCAGGGGCAGTATTCATAGGGCCCGAACACGTTTTTGCTGCGGGCCGCCACCACGCAATGGTGGAACGCCGTGCCGCTCTCTGCGTGGAGGATGTAATAATAGTCCCCGATGTGGTAGAGGTGGGGCCCCTCCGACCAGACGGCGTTTTTCTGAAAGCCGTCCAGCACCACCGCCGTCTCTCCCTCCATGCGCATGGTGTCCGTGTTCAGCTTCCGGATCCAGATCTCCGTGTCGCCGTAATATCTGCAGCCCACAGGCTTCTCCCGCTGCCCGATGTAGTAGCAGGTGCCGTCCGTGTCAAAGAACAGGCTGGGATCGATGCCGGGCGCGTCCTCGCCCAGATAATAGGGCTCCGACCAGGGGCCCTCCGGCCGGTCGGCCGTCACGATAAAGTTGCCGCCCGACGACACGTTGGTGGTGATCATGTAAAATTTCCCCTGATGGTGCCGGATGGTGGGCGCGAAGATGCCGCGGGAGATCCCAAAGCCGGTGAGCGGCACCTGGGAATCCCTCTCCAACACATTTCCGATCTGCTCCCAGTGCGCCAGGTCTTTGCTGTGGTAGACCGGCACGCCCGGGAAATAGGAAAACGTAGAATTTACCAGATAAAAGTCTTCCCCCACCCTGCAGATGGAGGGATCCGGATGAAAACCGGGAAGAATAGGATTTTTTGCTGTGATCATTGTGTGCCTCCCTTTTCGCTCGAATCATGCGGGTTCGTCTGCTCGGGCCGTCCCGCCGCGCTGTCTGCTTTGGCTGTGCTGGCCGTCCCGCCGCGCCGTCTGCTTTGGCTGCTTTAGCTGCGCTGGCCGTCCCGCCGCAGCCAAATGCTTATCAATCAGTAGATCCGGTAATTTCCGCCCAACGCCAGCAGGGCGAAAAAGTACAGACAATTGTCATAATATCTCCGGTCGCCCTTTCGAAGGGGCGTCTCCCAGAACTCCCGCACGCAGGCCAGGGCATTGCCGCCCAGCGGGGCAGGCACCGCCAGGGAAGCCTGCGCGTTCGTGGCCGTGATGGCCACGGGGTGCAAGGCCGCTTCGCCCTCGATCCCGCCCTCGATGCTGTACACCGCCCGCGGGTGATCCTTCACGGTCTCGCAGAAAAAGCGCTGCAGATGTTCGGCCGTGCGCGTCTGCCATGCGCAGCCCAGGTTCTTGCCGAACCACTCGTGGTCCAGCCCGATATTGGCGATGGTCCGGTACGCGTCGCTGTAATACCAGTCGTGTCTTCCGAACACATCCTGCAGGCCCGAAAACGGCTCTCCTTCAAAGGTGCTGTACTCCGCGCACAGCCCCGTCACGGGGTGGCAGGCGCGCTGCAAAAACTCGCGGCTGGCCCTGGCGGCCTCCTTCCAGAACGGCCTGTCCTCCTCGTTCGCCCACTCGCCGAACAGCTCATAAAAATGGGGCAGGTGGTAGGACGGGTCTGTGAAATCGCACTCCGTGATAAAGCGGATCAGATGGTTGTCCGGATCCCACATGCCGCGGCCCTCGCCGTCCTCCTCCTTGTGCAGGCAGGTGTGCAGGATGTTTTGCGCCTCTCTGGAGTAGCAGAAGATCCCCTCCCCGTCGCCCCAGCGGTGGGAGGCGAAAAATAGTGCCATGGCAAAGTACTCCTCGCCGTCCGGCGCGGGGCCGTATGCGTTCGGCACGCCCTCGGGGCTTACCGACCAGGCAAAATACCCGCGGTTCACGCCCTCCTCCATGTACATGTAGGTCTTCGTCCACTTCCACAGACGGTCAAACTCTTTTTGGCGGTCCATCTGCACACACATCATCATGCCGTAGGACATGCCCTCCGTGCGCGCGTCGTGGTTTCCCGTGTCTTCTATGTAGGCCATGTCCTCACCAAACTCGTGGTAAAAGCAATCCGGCCCGTAAAAAATCTCTTCAAAACATTTTTGTGTCTTTTCCTGTACCTCGGCGGCGCTGACCCCCGCCTCCGCAAACACGTTCCGATAGCTCCGATGTCTCATGCTGCGACTTCCTCCTTTACAAGGTTGTATTATTTTTATTTTACAATGAAACCCGACAGTCCGCAACCGCATATCTGTATTTGGGCTTCCACTTTTTGTAAATTCCGCGGCAGCAGCATCTTCCGGTCCGCCGCAGTGCGATAGGCCATAGGAAATCCGACGGAATTCCCATGACCTAAAAAACATCTCCGAAAGGCAGATGGCATCCGCCTCCCGGAGACATTTCAGAAGGAATATTATCTTGAGCAAAAGGGCAGGCGATGTCCTACTCTTTCACACCTCCAATGGTAAGGCCCGTCACAAAATATCTCTGCAGGAACGGGTAGAGGCAGATGATGGGCAGCATGGTGACCACCGTCGCGGCCGCACGCACGGATACCGGCGTGACGGTAGCGGCCTGGCCCGCGCTCGCCATATTGGTGGCGCTGCCGCTCTGCTGCATAACCGAGGAGAGCAGCTTCATCAATTCGTACTGCAAGGTGGTGTACTCCGGTTTCATGCGGTTGTAGATCATGGCGTCGAACCAGGAGTTCCACTGTCCCACCGCCACAAACAGAGCCACCGTCGCATACACCGGTTTGCAGAGCGGGGAGATGATCCTGGTAAAGATGGTAAAATCTCCCGCCCCGTCTATCTGGGCGGATTCCTCCAGGGAATCCGGGAGGCCCTCCATGTACGTTCGCATGACGAGCATATTAAACGCGCTGATCATTCCCGGGATGACATACACCCAGAAGGAATTGGTAAGCCCCAGGCTGCGGTACACCAGCAGGACCGGGATCAGACCGCCGTTCACATACATAGTGAGCACCCAGAAAAATGCCAGCTGCGAGCGGAACAGGAAGCGCTTCCGGCTGACGATGTAGGCCAGCAGCGCGTTCGTTACCAGCGCAAGCACCGTGCCGATCACAGTGCGCGCCACCGTGACCACGGCACCCGTGATCATGTTCTGCTGATGCAGCACCGTGTCGTAATTCTTCAGCACAAATTTGCGGGGCCACAGATGGATCCCGCCGCGGACGGCGTCCACGCCGTCGTTGAAGGAGATCGCCACCGTGTTCAGCACCGGGTACAGCGTGATCACCACAAACAGGATCATAAAGATCGTGTTGCAGACCACGAACATCTTATCCGGCCACTTCGTCTTCATTTTTGTTCTTTTCGTCTTCGTCTTCATGCCGACACCCCCTTAGAACAACCGCTGCTCGCCGGACCGCTTCGCGACCTGGTTGGCAACTACGATGAGGATAATGGCGACTACGCTCTTAAAGATACCGGCCGCGGTACCGAGGGAGTAGTCGTTCTGACTGATACCCCAGGTCAGCACGTAGATGTCGATAGTGTCCGACACCTTCTTGATCAGGCCGTTGCCCAACAGGTACTGCACTTCAAAACCGGCGTTCAGCACGTTGCCGATGTTCATCAGAAGCAGGATCATAATGGTGGGCTTGATGCTGGGCAGCGTGATGTTTTTGATCTTTGCCCAGCGCCCCGCGCCGTCTATGGCCGCCGCCTCATAGAGACTGGGATCGATGGATGTGATGGCCGCCAGATAGATGATGGCGTTCCACCCGGTCTCCTTCCAGACGTTGGCAAAGGCCACAATGGGCCAGAAAAACGCGGTGTTGGCAAAGAAATTGATCGATCTGTCCACGATGCCGAGGTTTCGCAGCAGCTCGTTCACAACGCCGGAATTGGAGAGGGCGTCGTGCAGGATGCCGGTAACGATGATCCAGGAAAGGAAGTGCGGCAGGTAGGAGATCGTCTGCACCACTTTTTTCCCGATCGTAAACCGGATCTCGTTTAAAAGGATCGCAAACAGAATTGCCATCACGAAGGTGGCCACCAGGTTCAGGACACCCATGGCAAGCGTGTTTCGGATAACCTGCAGGAAGGTGGCGTCCGAAAACAGGAATTTAAACTTGTCGAGCCCCACAAACTTGGAGCCTAACAAACCGGTTCTGGGCTTATAGTTCTGGAAAGCCATCAGCCATCCGCCCAGGGGAACATAGTAAAAGATAATGCCGTAGATCACAAATAACAGAGAGCAGATGATCAAAAATTTCTGGCGCTTTACCTCTTTCCAGGTAATCGGCACTCTCGCTGCCTTTGTCTTCGCTTTGCGCTTCATAACCGGCCTCCTCTCCATAAAGTATGCTTTTTCCAAAAAAGCAGCCATAGTCACTTTTCAGCAACCATGGCTGCTTCTCATGTTTTCACTGTGTCAAGGGGAATGGTGTGCCTTACTCGATGCCGGCCCTTCTGTTCAGCTCTTCCTGCATCTCATCCAGGAAATCCTGCGGATTGGTGGCATTGTAAGCATCCATGTACTGGCTCCAGGTGCCCTCGAAATCGGAGGACATTACTACCTGCGGCAGCCACTCATGCTTCACTTCGCCCATCTTGGTCCAGGCAACGCCGCCAGCCGTCTCGGTGGTCATCGCGTTGGAGAAGGAGTACATCGGGAACCACGGCTCGTTGTGCTCAACGATGGAACCGATCATATCCGGATAGTTCTCAGCGCCATAAGCCTCGAAGCAGTTCTTCAGCGGATCCGCAAGACCCTCGAAGAATTCGGAAGTCTGCTCGGTGGGCTGCATCGCGTTGATGCCATCCCTGCTGGTGCCCAGCCACTGCGGCATATAGGAGTACTGGCAGAAATGAGACGCCTGATAAGCGGTATCCGCAGCCTGCATTCTCATCTCATCGGTTCTGTAATAAAGACCGTTCTCGTCTACCAGGTAGTCAACGCCCTCGATGCCCCAGAAGCGGAGGTCATGGATCTCCTGATCCAGAATGTCGTTCATGAACTTGAACGCAGCGTCCACATCTTCGCAGCTCGTGGTAACCGCAACGCCGCTGGAATTGTTCAGGGTGTCATCGTATGTATGCCATCTGTTGTCCATACCCTCTTCGATGGTAAGGCCAAGCGGAACGTAGTTGCAGCCCTTCAGATCCAGGCCCTGCTGCTTGAACACATCGTTTACCGTGTAGGCGAAATCCCACCACTGGTCGCACATGCCGAGCACTGCGCCTGTGGAAAGCTTTGCGATGTACTCATCGTAGATCTGGGTAGCGAACTCGCCGTCGATCATGCCCTTGTTGTACTCTTCGTTCAGCTTCTGGAAGTATTTCTTAGCGGTCTCTGTGGTGTTGTAGTCCACGATCTTCGGAGCGTTGGGATCGCTCTTGTCTACGATAACGGAACCGTCGTTCGGATAGCCGTCCAAAAATTCCGGTGCGTTCTCAATGCAGAAGTATCTCCAGTCGTCGCACAGGATGGTGTACGGGATGTTCGGCGTGCCGTCTTCCATGGTCGGGTTCGCCTCGTAGTAGCTCTCCAGCAGATCGAAGTACTGATCTAAGGTGTGGATCTCCGGGTAGCCTGCCCACTCCAGAACTCTTACCTGTACCCAGAAAGCCTCGTCATTGTGCGTGGTGCTTCTGTTCTCGCCGTAGCTGTTCTGGAATACGTTTGCCCAGTAGATGTGGCCGTCGTCCTGACGGAAGGAGTTCCACTCCTCGTCGGTGTACATCTCTTTCAGATTCGGATACTGCTCAAGATAGTCGTCCCACGCTACCAGAGCGCCCTCGTCATAGAGTGCCATCATGCCGTCGCCGCCGTCGATGAAATCGGGCAGGTCGCCGCTGGCGATGATGGTGCCGACTGCCTCTGCAGCCGTCTGGCCGGTCAGCCAAGTCTCTTTTACTTTCGCACCCACTTTGTGTGCGATGATGTCCATGATCTCGTTGTCGTCGTTGATCTCGGAACCCGGCATAGCGGAGAACATCGTAAAGCTGATGATCTCGTCATCCGAGTACTCGCCCTCTTCCGCGAAAGCCGCCGTGCCTGTCAGCATAGCCGCAGTTGCCAGGGTGCCTGCAAAAAGAGCCGTCATTTTTCTCAGTTTCATGTTTACCCTCCTTGTATAAAATATTTTTCTTCGGTCCTCAAAACCTGATTTTATTATATATTCTATACAAAAATGTACAACCTGAGAAAATCCAGTAAAAACCCTGAAAAATTCTAGTCCAGCGTCTGACCCATACTTTTTCGGAAACGGGAGGGCGTGCAGCCCTTTACCTCGATAAACTTGCGGATGAAGTAGTCCCCGTCCCGGTAGCCCACGTCCTCCGCGATCTGGCCGATCTTTTTGTCCGTATTTAAAAGCTGCTTGGACGCCTCGGCGATCCTGTAATTATTCAGGTAATCCTTAAAGGACTGCCCGTATTTTTTCCGGAAGATCTGGCCTAAGTAGGAGCTGTTGACATAATACTTTTTCCCAAGGTCCCGCAGGGTCAGGTTTTCCGCGTAATTTTTGCGGATCTCCTTCTCGATCTCCTGCAGGACGCCGCTGGAGACATTTCTGCGCAGCTGCATGAGATACTCGGCGTACTCGCAGGCAAAGCGGGTCAGGTGGCGGCTGCTGCCACGCATGATCCCCTCCTCGAAGGAGCTGGCACTGATAAAGTGCAGGATCTCCTCCTGATCCGCCTCGTCGTCCAGCTCCGACGCCAGGTGCACCAGCTGGAACAGCAGGTAGTTGATGTTCAGGTTCACGCTGTCCCCGGCCATATTGCTCTGCTGCATCCTGGCAAACAGGGCGTCCACCCCTTTGCGGATCTCCATGGGGTCGTTCTGCTCCACGGCGGCGATCAGAGCGTCCAGATTTTCCTTGCACAGGGCGATCCCGCCCTGGCGCACCTGGATTTCCGCCTCATAATAATAGATGGGTTTTTTCTTATGAAAGGCTTCCAGGGACCGCAGCATACAGGCCGTGCCGTAGGACTGGGAGAGCAGGGTAATGTCGGACACCTTTTTGCCGGCCAGCATCCGGATCTCGCCGCCTGCCAGAAGTTCCAGGTTCCTGTGGAGCTGTGAGAGATATTCCGCCTCGTCTGTGCCGGCCTCCTGGGCCATGTAATCGCAGTAGATCAGCCCCACGCCGTAGCTGACGCTGTCCTGGCTCGCGTCGAAAATGCAGTGCGCGCCGTCCTCCTTCAGGATCTGGCGGCACATCTGATAGAGCCTGCGCTGGAGAATACGCGCCTCGCCCTCCTCCGCGTCCACGTCCTCCAGACTGCAGTACTCGATCTCGATGTAGCGGATGCCGCCGGACAGCTTCATGTGGTCCTTCACATAGCCCAGATTGTAGTCGTCGTGCTTGCCCAAAAGCAGCGCGATGATGTTGCGCGCCATGTAGGCGTCCTCAAACTGCCTCTGGTTCTGCTGCTCCTGCTTCTGGCTCTGGGACATGTGGTTAAATTTGCGCAGCAGGTTCTGCAGGTCCTCCTTCTTGACCGGTTTCAGCAGATAGTCCATGCAGCCGTCCCGAAGGGCCTGCCGGGCAAAGGAAAAGTCGCTGTAACCGCTTAAGATCACAAAGGCGGCCTCGGAAACGCCCTCGCTGTGGACGGCCTCCATAAGCTCCAGCCCCGTCATCACGGGCATGGCGATGTCCGTGATGACAAGGTCCACCCTGTGCTCTCTTAAATATTCCAGCGCTTCCTGCCCATTCGCGGCGGTGGCCGCGATCTCATAGCCCTCCGCTTCCCAGTCGATGAGCAGCATCAGACCCTGCAGGATAAAATATTCATCGTCCACAAGCAGCACTTTCAGCATGGCGCATTACCTCTCTTCCCTCAGTGCCTCCAGCGGGATCCGGATCTGCACCGTCGTGCCGATCCCCTCCTCGCTCTCCGCCAGGAACTTTGCCCTGTCCCCGGTCATCATCCTGATCCGCAGGCAGGCGTTTACAATGCCCACCCTTCCTTTTTCCTGGAGCATCTCTATGCTGGCGTCGCGCATCCGCACGCGGATGGATTTCAGCTCTTCCTCGCTCATGCCGCCGCCCGTGTCCTCCACCTCGATGCACAGGCTGTCCCGCTCCCGGTAGACGCGCACAAAGATCCAGCCCGGCGTGGTCTTGCTCTCGATGCCGTGCACGCAGGCATTCTCCACAAATGTGGTGATGGTCAGCTTGGGGATGCGCAGGTCTTTGCACTCCTTTTCCACCTCCAGGCGATAGGAGAGCCGGTCGCCGAAGCGGTATTTCTGCAGCTCCAGATAGGCCTCCACAAACTCCATCTCCTGGCTGACGGTGTTGCTGTCCGACGTCCAGTCCACATTCTGGCGCTCCATGACGGCCAGCTTTTCCACCATCCCGGCCGTCTCAAACTCTTCCTTTACAATGCTGTGCATGCGGATGCTCTCCAGCGCGTTAAAAAGGAAGTGCGGGTTGATCTGGCTGTGCAGCGCCAGAAGCTCCGCCTTCTGCCGCGCAATGTCGATCTCCTGCTCCTTCAGACGGTCCTTGTACACCGTCTGAATCAGCTCGTTGGTGCGGTGCGCCATGCGGTTATAGTTCTCCATCAGAATACCGATCTCGTCTTTCCCGCTGGCCTCCGGGATCTGCAGCAGCACGTCGCTGTTCTCCTTTTCAAACACCTGGCTCAGTTTCTGCAGGCGTATCGTGATGGAGCTCCCGATGAGGTTCATCAGGATCTGCGGCAGGACGATGTTGATCAAAAGCAGCAGCGCCAAAAGAGGCAGGTTGTTCTTCAAAAGCAGCAGGATGTTGTCCTCCGGCTTCAGAACACAGATGCGCAGTTTCTCCCCGTAGAGCGTGAAATCCTGTTCATACCCCACCTGGTCCTGCAGCGCGAACGGTTCAAAGGGCTGGCCCAGGATATTGGCCTGCGCGTTGGTCAGCATGACCTCGTCCCCCCTGCACACATAGGCGGGAAATTCATAGTACATGTTCCGCACGTCCCGCTCCAGGCTCCCATAGTCGATCTCGATCGCCAGCAGCTTTTCCATATTGTCGCTCAAGATGCGGTTCAGCTTCCGCAGGAACAAAACCTTTCTCTGCGCCCGCTCGTAGGGCACCACCAGATCGTCGTAAAAGAACAGCAGCATGGTGTCCGTGTCGCGGCCCATAAACTCCCTGTACCAGGGCGTGTCCGCCGCCTCGGAAAGCCGGTAGACGCCGCCGCCGTTGACGATGGTGTCGTTGTCCGCATAGATGGTGGCCCAGGCGTTCTCCAGTCCCGCGCTCCCGCCGAACAGGGAGTTGCGCATAAACTTCTGGTAATTTGCCACATAGTCCGCGGGGCCGTCGTACCGCTCGGTCAAAAATTCCTGCACATAGGTATTCATGTATATGCTCCGCGCAATCACGGCGGAGTATTCCACGAAATTGGAGATGGCGTACTGCACTGCGTTCGCCTCCTCCTCCATATTGTGCCGCTGGGACACCTGTTCCGAGTGCCACAGGCTCAACAGAATAACGCCGTCCGTGGCGATGAGCGGAAGAAGCACGCAGAAAAAATAGAGCCCCCACAGCTTCTTCTTCAAATTCAGATTGTTCAGCCAGTTTATCAATTTCTCCCGCATGTCATCTCCTGTTTCATGATACACGCAAAACACCGAATACCCGTTTGGCCGGATATTCGGTGTCGTCTTTTATTTTGCGTAATCTACTGCGCGTGATTCTCTGATCACGCTGACTTTGATCTGTCCCGGATATTCCAATTCTGCCTCGATCTGCTTGGCAATATCTCTGGCCATCAGCACCATGTCGGCATCGCTGACCTTCTCGGGAACAACCATAATGCGAATCTCTCTTCCTGCCTGAATAGCAAATGATTTATCAACGCCCTTAAAGCTGTTTGATATATCCTCTAACTGTTTTAATCTGTTGGTATATGTTTCCAGTGTTTCTCTTCTTGCACCCGGGCGCGCAGCCGATATGGTGTCTGCCGCCTGTACAATACATGCAATTAAAGTTTCTGGTTCTACATCGCCATGATGGGATTCCACAGCGTTGATGACGGTTGGGGACTCTTTGTATTTCTTACAGAGATCCGCACCGATCTGTATGTGGGATCCGTCCATCTCATGGTCGATGGACTTGCCAATGTCATGCAACAAACCGGCTCGTTTCGCCAGGCGAATATCCAGGCCGATCTCCCCCGCCAGCAGTCCTGAAAGCTGAGCCACCTCAATCGAATGCTTCAAAGCGTTCTGACCGTAGCTGGTGCGGAACTTCATCCTTCCAAGGAGCCGTATCAGTTCGGGGTGTATTCCATGTACTCCTACTTCTAAAGCCGCTGCTTCGCCTTCCTCGCGAATCATCGTTTCTACTTCTTTTTGTGCTTTTTCTACCATCTCTTCGATCCTGGCCGGATGGATACGCCCGTCCACGATCAGTTTTTCCAGTGCGATCCTTGCAACTTCTCTCCGGATCGGATCGAAGCTGGACAGGATAACCGCCTCCGGCGTATCGTCGATGATCAGTTCCACACCGGTCATGGTCTCGAGCGTGCGGATATTCCGGCCCTCGCGCCCAATGATGCGTCCCTTCATCTCATCGCTCGGAAGCTGCACCACGGAAATGGTGGTCTCCGCCACATGGTCAGCCGCACAGCGCTGAATGGCAGTGGCCACATACTCCTTTGCTTTTTTCCCTGCTTCTTCTTTTGCTCTACTCTCCAGCTCCTTGTAGAGTCTGGCGGTATCGCTCTTCACTTCATCTTCAACAGTTTTCAACAGATAGTCTTTTGCTTGTTCGGAGGTTAAACCTGAGATCCGCTCCAGTTCCTGCATTTTCTTTTCGTGGATCTGCTCGATCTCCACGCTCTTTTTCTTTAACTCTTCTTCCCTGGCTGTCAGGCTCGTCTCGCGTTTTTCCAGTGCATCAGACTTCTTATCAATGGCTTCTTCCTTTGACAAGACGCGGCGTTCATACTTCTGCAGCTCTGCCCTTCTCTCTTTTGTTTCCCGGTCGAGCTCATTTTTGCGGTTCATGGTCTCTTCCTTCGCTTCGAGCAGTGCTTCGCGCTTCTTCGTCTCTGCAACTTTCAATGCATCATCTATTATGTTTCTGGCTTTTTCCTCTGCGCTTCCAAGCGTCTTTTCGGTCACGTTCTTCCGATAGACCAGCGCGCCAAACCAACCAATAGCTGCTGCAAGCAAGGCGACTGCAACACAGACAATAATCGTTGTTACTGCATTCACAGGAGCACCTCCTTATTAAGTTTTCATTGTACGACTACAATACTCAATTCTATACTGTTTTTTTTCTTCTGTCAAGTTCACGAGAGCAAAAAAGCAAAAAAAGCCAAATTTATTGGAGATCCAATTCCCTCGCGATGGCGGAAGCGGAGAACCCTTTTCTGGCCAGGAACGCGTACATGCGGCGCTTTTCTTTGACATCCGCCGCGGCCGCGTCGTAGCCGCGCTTCTCGATCCAGGCGCGTATCAGCTCCTCCTCCGGCACGCTCTCGGACTGCTCGAACGCGCTTCGCACAAGGTCCCTGGAGACGCCGCGCTGGTACAGCTCCTGCTCGATCTGCCTCCGGCTCTTTCTGTCCTTCATGCACTCCACATAGCGGCAGGCGTAGCGGGCGTCGTCCACATAGCGATAGCCCTTCACATACCGGATGGCGTCGTCGATGACCTCCGGCGGATATTCCGTCTTTCCCATGCGCAGCTTGTCGCGCAGCTGCTTTTCCGTGTAGTCCCGCCGCTCCAGAAGGTGCATGCAGCGCAGCCGCGCCCGCTTTTTCAGATCCTGCTCCATGCCGGATCACCTGGCGGCGTCGGCCGGATCCGCGTCTGCGGCACCTGCTGCGTCCGCGGCAAGATCCGCGGCGCGGCCCGCGTTGTCCACCGGCAGCCCGTAGTGCTCGCGCACTTTCGCCTCGATCTCATCCATGACCGCGGGATTTTCCCGCAGGTACAGCTTCGCGTTCTCACGGCCCTGGCCGATCTTCGCGTCGTTGTAGGCGTACCAGGCCCCGCTCTTTACCACGATCCCCAGGTTTGCGGCCAGATCTATGATGTCGCCCTCCCTGGAAATGCCCTCGCCGAACATGATGTCAAACTCCGCCTCTTTAAAGGGCGGCGCGATCTTATTCTTTACCACCTTGATGCGCGTGTGGTTGCCGATGACCTCCCCGGCCTGCTTTAACGTCTCCGCCCTGCGGACGTCCAGCCGGATGGAGGAATAGAATTTCAGAGCGCGCCCGCCGGTGGTGGTCTCCGGGTTGCCGAACATGACGCCGATCTTCTCGCGCAGCTGGTTGATGAAAATGACCACACAGTTGGTCTTGCTGATGACCGCCGTCAGCTTGCGCAGGGCCTGGGACATCAGGCGCGCCTGCAGTCCCACATGGGAATCCCCCATGTCCCCGTCGATCTCCGCCTTGGGCACCAGGGCCGCCACGGAGTCCACAATGATGATGTCCACAGCGCCGGAGCGCACCAGCGTCTCCGTGATCTCCATGGCCTGCTCGCCGTTGTCCGGCTGGGAGATGTACAGATTGTCAATATCCACGCCGATCTTCGCCGCGTAGGCCGGATCCAGCGCGTGCTCCGCGTCGATAAAGCCCGCCACGCCGCCGCGCTTCTGCACCTCCGCCACCATGTGCAGCGCCACGGTGGTCTTTCCGCTGGACTCCGGGCCGTAGATCTCCACGATCCTGCCCTTGGGGATGCCGCCGAGCCCCAGCGCGATGTCCAGGCTCAAAGAGCCTGTGGGGATCGTCTCCACATTCAGGTTGCTGCCGGAATCCCCCAGCTTCATGACGGAACCCTTGCCAAACTGCTTCTCTATCTGCGAAAGTGCGGCGTCCAGCGCCTTTTTCTTTTCTTCCTGCATCCTATCGTCTTTTCCCATGATCCTCTCTCCTCATTTCATTCGAACTTATGTTCGTATCTTGTTTCATACTACCCTACTTTTTTTGAAATGTCAACAGATATTTTTCCCTTGCGCGGGCATTCTTTTTTGCCCTCCCTTATGCTATCACAAATCATGGGCTTTTTCAACACTTATTATAGGAATCTCTCCCCTGCGGCCCCGGTTTAGCCGGTCAGTTCCGCCTCAAAACCGGCCTTGCAAAGGCTCTCCTGCGCGCTTTCGGCGTTGGCCAGGCCGCGGATCACAAGCGACACGCGCCGGATGCGGCACGGCAGGTTCCATTTATCCAGCCATGCCCGCATGAGGGAGGCGTCCATGTAGACGCCGCTCTCCTTCGCCATCCCGAGGAACTGCGCGGTGTCCGCTATGGATTTCCCCTCCGCGCCCTCCACGGCGATCTTCGCCTCCAGCTCCCCCAGCTGCTGCTTTAAAATCTCCTGCTGCCTCTGGGTTGCGGCGTGCCCGTAGGCGTCCTTCAGGCTCTGAAAAAAATCCTCCCCGACGATGAGAAGCGGCCTGCTGCCCGCGGGCTTTTCCCCGGCGGACAAAACCAGCGTCAGGATGCCGGCATCCAGATCCACGCCCAAAATCTCCGCCTGCCCCGTGTACATGCCAATGGTAATCTTTGCGTCCGCCCCGTAACAGACGCTCCGCCCGCAAAACCCCGGCAGCTTCTCCATCTCAAGCAGCACCTCCTCCGTGATCCTGCCCTTCGGCAGACTCGCCTCCAGCGTGTAGAGCGCGCCGCGGCGCTGCTGGGCCTGGACGGTGCACACCACCAGCCACAGGATCAGCAGAAACACCCCGGCCAGAACAGGCCCGAAGGCGTCCAGGTATGTCTTTCTCCTTCGCATAGGCCCCGCCTTTCCCCCTTACCTTCTGTCCGCGGCCAGCAGATCGGCCAGCGCGTTTCTGCTCTTTTTCAAGCGCACGCCCATCGCCGCCGTCACAAGCAGGAGCAGCAAAAACACCAGCACCAGGGCGGCCGCCCACCACTGGTTGGTCTGCTTCTCCCCCTCCGTCACGGTCAGCTCCACCATCTGCGGTTTTTGGATGACCGTGGAAAACTCCTGCGTCTGCGCGAACTTTTCCCCGGAGGCGTCCTCGAAAGTGAGGGTTACGGTGCCGGAAGCCGCGCCGTAGGCACTGTCGTCCGTCTGCGCGCCGGTGTCCGAGATAGACGCCATATTCTTGTTCCCCACATAAATGCGCAGGGTCCCGTCGTAGGAAGCGCCGGCCTCCAGATTGCCCGCGAACACCGTGCCGGTGGCAAACAGGCCCTCCCCCGCAAGCTCCACCTGGGCGTTGTAGATCGTGGCTTTCCCCAGGTTGCGGATCTGGACGGGGGATTCCACCGTCTCCATGGAATACACCTGCCCCGCTATCTGAAACCCCTCCAGCGCCGCCTGGACCGACTGGGCCACCGTCAGCACGAACTCCTCCGAGCCGGAGTACGACGTTCCCTTTTCATTCTCATATTCATAGGAAAGCGTTACCGCGGCCTTCCCGGCTGCGGCGTTCGCGTCGGCGCTCACCTGTGTGGGCAGGGCGATGGTCTCCTTTGGGTAAACCCTGCCGAAATAGAAGGTGGACACCGAGAGGGACAGCTGCTCCTGCGCCGGTTTTACCGTCACTTTCAGATTGTATATCGCCTCGCTCTCGTTCATGTTCTGCAGGGACAAGGCAAGCGGCATACTCTGGCCCGCGAGCAGGGCGTCTTTCGGCAGCCCCTCCTGCAGCAGCATCAGTTTGGGCTGGCGGTAGATCTTCTCCGTCTGCGCGCCTCCCGAAGAACCGCCGTAATCCGCGTAGCCGCCTCCCGAAAAGCCTCCTCCCGAAATATCCGCCGGTCCTTCCGCCGCGGGTTCCTCCGTGAATGGTTCTGCCGCGGGCTCCTCCGTGGGCTTCTCCGCAGACGGGTCTGTGGACGGCTCCTCGGGCGGATCTGTGGCTGGATCTGTGGATGGTTCCGTGGAAGGATCCGCAGATGGATCGTCCGCCCCGGGCTCCCCCGAAGGGTGGTCCGGTCCCGGCAGCACATAATCGGGATCCTCCGTGGAGGGCACACCGGCCGCACCGCCGCCCGCGACGGTAATGTAAAGCCTGCAGGCGAGCTCCGCCCGCTCCCCCGCCTCCGAATAGCCCACCGCGCGCACCAGCACCGGGTATTTCCCGCCGCGCCTGTTCTGCTCCAGCTGAATATCGCAGCAAAACAGATAGACGTCCGTGCTCTGTTCAAACAGGTAGGTCTCTTTTTGCACCTGCCTGCGGATATTCGCGTAGACAAAGGGCGCGTTCTCCCCCATCACAAGCTCCGCCGTCAGGCAGCCGCCGCGCAGGGGCCCATCCGCCACAAAGGGCACCACCAGGCGCACCGCGCCGTCCTCCGCCGTCGGAATATAGCCCTGCGCGTAGGAATTGTCCATACCGGCGTAACAGTGCGCCGTGTCGATGTCCAGGTGCACCGCGCGCGGCCCCGCGGCGGTTTCCGTCTCCGCCTCCCCAAAGACCTGCCCGCCGCTCTCCAGGGCCCTGGCAGGCGCGAAATCCAGCAAAAAGACGGCGGCCTGCGCGAGAAGGCCGCACAGGAGGGCAAGCGCCCGGACATACCCGCCCCGCATCCGCCCACAGCTCTTTTGTTCTCTCATACCCGCACCTCCCGCATCACGCCCGCATCCATCTCAAACACCCGGTCGCAGAGGATGCGGATGTCCTCGCTGTTGTGGCTTGCGAGCAGGATCGTCTTTCCCTTCTCTTTTTCCTTTAAGAGGAGTTCGCGGATCTCCGCCACCCCGTGCTTGTCCAGGCCGTTGAAGGGCTCGTCCAGAACCAGAAGCTCCGGGTTCTCCATCACGGCCTGGGCGATGCCGAGCCTCTGGCGCATCCCCAGGGAATACTTGGACACCGGCTTTTTTAGGGCGGGATCCAGCCCCACCCGCAAAAGGACGGCCGTGATGTCCTGCCGCTTCAGCTTTCCGCGCAGATCCGCCAGGATCTCCAGATTTTTCCTGCCGCTCAGATTGGGCAGAAAACCGGGCGTCTCGATGATGACGCCCAGGCTTGCCGGAAAGTCCGCTTCTTTTCCGATCATCCTGCCTCCCACCTTCACGGTTCCCCCGGTTACCGGCAGAAAACCGCAGATGCACTTCATCAGCACCGTCTTGCCGGACCCGTTGTTCCCCACGATGCCGTACACCTTCCCCTGCTCCACGCAAAAGTCCAGCGGTTTTAAAACCTCCTCGCCGCCGAAGCATTTGCGCACGCGGGACAGCTCGATATAATTCCCCGCCATTTACACTTCCTCCAGTTTCCGCGCCAGAAGCAGGCCGTGCAGAAAAGAGAAAAACACGGCCAGCAGGACCAAAAACAGCCACAGGCCCATCTGATTCTCTCCCCAGTCGCACTCCGCGCGGATCCACTCCGACGGGTCGATGCAGTAGAGCTCCTCCAGGTAGCGCTCCCGCAGGATGATGCAGCAGTAGAACGCCACGAAGGGCAGGCCGAAGGCCACATAGACCGACATGCCGAGCAGGGCGCACACCGCCCCGAACGCCGAGACGGCACCGGACACCAAGCACACCCGCAGAAGCACGCGCACAAGCTCCAGCACCTGCGCCTCCTGCCCGGCAAACACTTCCTCAAACCCGAAAAAAAGCAAAAAATAAAACAGCACGGCCAGCGCCGCCGCGAAAAGCCACACCAGCATGCCGGAGAGCGCCGTCGTCAGCACCTTGTCCCGGCAGTATTCCTGCCTGGTCCTGCGGACAGAGAGAAAGCGAATAAAATTGCCCTGCCGCTCCCGCAAAAATTCCTCCGCCATGGGGAGCACCGCCGCCACCGGCAGGAAAAAAAGAGCGGCGTCGGATTTCAGGCCCGACGCGGCGGTGGCAAGAAACGTGCCGCTCGCCAGGGCGCTCTGCCCCGCCTCCTTCGGATCCGGATAGGAGGCCCCCAAAAGAATGCCCGCAAGGGCGATCAGCACCGCCAGATAAAATTTTTTGTCCTGGAACATCCTCTTCAGATCCATCGTATCAGCTCCCGAGAAACGTAAAATTATAGGTGCGGATGACCCGGCGGGCCAGAAGGAACAGCGCCAGCAGGATTCCCCCGAACACAGCCATGGACTGCCCGATCGAGGGAAGGTTGTCGTACCCGAAATCGTGCATGCCGTACACCGCGTGGTTCAAAGGGCTGATCCAGCCAACCGTGCTGCGGATGCGGTACAGCTCATAATCCTCCATGCCGAGCATCTTTCCCATCACGTTGGGGTCCATCAAAAATCCGTACAGGCTGTAAGCGAGCGCCAGGACCATCCCGTATTTGCGGCCCGGCAGAAGGTTGCCCACCAGCACCAGAAACCCCAGGGTAAGGCTGTAACCCAGCATCAGGGCCGCCACCTGCAGCATACAGCCGCAGGGGCTTATGCTCTCCATCACTTTTACCGTGGAGGGGACGTTTAAGGTGCGCCCGATGGAAGAATAGCCCAGGATGGCCGCCGTCTCGCTCCAGAGATTTCCCAGAAAAGAGTGCTTCATGCACAGCAGCACCGTGACGGCGAGCACAAACCCCACGTAGAGCAGCGTTACCAGCACAATGTAGAGGAACTGCGCGAGCAGCCATTTGCGCTTTGTGATCCGCACCAGGAAAAACGGCGTGAAGGCCGTGAGCTTGGGCAGATCCGAAAAGAGAAAGATCAAAAGCAGAGACACCAGCAGCACGGCGGTGGCGTCGCCGAACGTCCATATAAACGGCTCCGCCGCCTGCGTGGTGGTCCGGAAGCGCTCCACCACCTCAAAGACCCGCCCGCTCAAAAGAAAACAGATAACCATGCTGAGCAAAAAGACAATGACGGTGCGCGCATTTCGGAAAAAACCGCGGAAATTGTAGTGAAGCGCCGACAGAATGTTCCGCATCCTCAATACCCCAGCCCGCGGTCGATCACGGTGCCGTCCGCCGCGTTGACAGTGAGAAAGCTCTCGTTTGCAAAGCTGTTCACAAACTGATAGGACTCGCCCTCGTAAGCGCCCGCCACTTCCTCCGATCCGAAGAAATCCCACACCGGCACCAGCGTGCCCGCATGATTTTCCACGGTGGGGTCGTAGATGCGCATATATCCCAGAGAGACATGGGAAATGTGGATCTTGTTCTCCAGCGTGTATTCCATCTGGGCGTTCTGGATCTGGATCATCTGCTCAAAAATTCCGGCGATCTCGGGAAACGGCAGAAGCTGCACATTTTCCATGCGCTTCTCGCCCACATCGTACAGATTTTCAATATCGACGAACAAAAGGCCGTCCTTGTTGACGGTTATCTGCACCGTCTCGTAGCGCCAGGGCTCGATGGTGCTCTCCATGGATTCCAGAGCCCCGCCTTTATTGACCTCGTATGTCACCGGGAAGCCGTCGATGTCCCTGGTGTAGATGACCTGCCAGCCGTAACAGCTGACGTGCATATCCGGCTGATCGTCCCACTCGCCCCCTCCTTCCCAGCTGCCGCGGGCCAGCACCACGTCCTTGCAGGAAAACGCATCGAGAAGCCCCAGGCTTTCCAGGTAGCGATCCGTCTGCGCGACGGCCTCCTCCTTCGTAAGCCCCGTCTGCTCCCCTAAGCGCTCCTTCTGTTCCTCCTCGGTAAGAGAGGCGTCCGTCTTTTCCTGATCCCAGAGACCTATCACTTCCCGGTACTCCAGCTCGCCGGTGTTCGAATCCATATTCTCCCGGTCCAGCCGCGAGATCCGAATGTTGATCGGCTCGGCGCTCCAGGTCTGCAGCTGGTAGAAATAGCTGCCGTTTTCGGTCTCCACGTAGCCGGCAAAATAGTCGCTGGAGTTGGTTCCGGCGTCATCCTGCGCGGTGTCGGAAAAGCCGGGCTGCACCTCCTTCTTTTCCTTTTCCTCCGGCGCGTTGATATAGGCTTCCTCCCAGGCGTCGATCTGCGCCTGCAGGTCGTACTCCTGCTTCGCCTCGTCCTCGCTTACCCCCTGCTCGATCAGGCGCGCAATGACGCCGTAGGGATCCAGGTTGCCCTCCGCCATGTAGCCCTTCAGCTCATTTAATTTTACCTCGATGTCCGCTTTCGTCCTGCCGTAGAGATATTCCGCGTCGTAGACGGGCGCGTCCCCAAAGAAAGTCTTCGTCACACGGTCGATGAGCTCCTGCGAAAAATCCTTCTGCGTTACCTGATAGATGGGCACCTTCGCCACGTCCGGCACAAAAATATCCGCGCTGCACTCCAGCTTGAACTTGCCGTCGTCGGAGACGAGCGACTGCTCGTAGACGTCCGGTACCTGGAGCTTCTGCGCCAGCGCGTTTGTCTCTGAACTTTCCGTCTCTTCCCGGTAGCCCTCAACGCCGCGGTCTCCCTTTTCGCGCACCACCGCCTGCTCTGGCGTCTTCGCGCAGCCTGCGAGCGCAAGCGCTGATAAAAGCAGAACGGTAACTGTTTGTCTTTTCTTCATGTTTCACTCCCCCTTTTCGCCGTTAATATCCGAGGCTGCGGTCGATCACGGTGCCGTCCGCCGCGTTGATGGTAAGTACGCTGTGGCCGACATCCGAGATGTGCGCCACGGACGTCTCGCCATCGTAGTGAATCTCCACATCACTGCTTCCAAAGAAATCCCACGCCGGAACCAGCGTGCCCGTCCGGCTGTCCACCGTCGGATCATAGATGCGCACATAGCCGAGCGCCGCGCGCGCGATGTCGTATTTGATCCAGTTCTGGTGGCGCGCGCTCATGTCCGCATTTTTAATCTGCATCATCTGCTCAAAAATACCGGCGATCTCGGAAAACGGCAGCAGCTTCACGTTTTCCATGCGCCGCTCGCCCACCTCGTACAGATTGATGATCTCCGCCTGCAAAAGCCCCTCTTTTCCGATAACAAAGCTGACATGTTCGTAGCACCACGGCTCGATGGTGCTCTCCATGGATTCGAGTCCTCCTCCCACGCCAAGATCGTTCGTTATCGGAAAGCCGTCCACATCTCTTGTGCAATTTACCTGCCATCCATAACCGGCGGTCTGCATGCTGTTGGAAGTAAATTCGTTATACAATCCCCGCACCAGCTCAACCTCCCCGCAGGAAAAATCCTGCGCGAGATCCAGGGCTTCCAGATACTCCTCCGCTTTTTGCGCGGCTTCGTCCTGAGTAATGCCCGCCTCCGCCTCCATTTCCCCGCGCGTCGGCTCCCCGTCCGTCTCTGCATCATCTGAATCTCTCCCGGGTACGGGGCTGAACTGAACAACCGCCCCTTTGCTGATCTCCGGGCAGAGCCTCCGAACGGTAATCTCCATCGGCGTGCCGGAATATCTTTTCAGATAATAGGTGTAATTTTCATCTCCGTTCTCCACATAGCCAAAAAAGCTGGCCGACCCGTTCCCGTCGTCCTCAAGCGCGGGTCTTGCCTCTACCTTCTCGATGGTCTCCGGGGCTTCCTGGTACTTCTCCTCCATGGAATCGATCTCCGCCTGCAGCAATTCATACGCCTCTTCTTCGCTGAACTCGTCTGTAAATCCAAGGGAAGCATAGTAATCCTTCGGAATCCCTGCGGCCATATAGCTCTTTAACTTGTTCAGGCGTTCTTCGATCTCCGCTCTTGTCTCTCCGTAAAGATAGTCCGCGTCATAAACGGGCGCATCGCCAAAAAAGGCGTTAGTCGCGCGGTCGATAAATTCCTGCGAGAACTCTTTCTGCGTTACCCGGTAGACCGGCACCTTCTCCACATCCGGGATAAAGACTTTCGCGTCGCAGTTGAGGGAAAACGCACCATCCTCCGAAGATACGGATGCCTGGTAGACCTCCGGGGCCTGCAGCTTCTGTGCCAGCACATTCGTCTCTGAACTTGCCGGCATGTCCGTTCCGCCCGTCGCCTGCTGCACGTCTCCGTCGGATCCGTCCGTGAAATCCTCCCCGCCAGTTCCGCTCGCAGAATCCGCATCGCCAGAATCTCCCGCAGGTTCTGCTCCGTTAAGTCCGTCCACGTCCGCACCGCCTGTTTCCGTCTCGCCCGCGGGTTCTCCCTGCACCTCCGTCTCTTCCTGATAGCCCTCGATGCCGTGATCCCCCTTTTCGCGCACCACCGCCTGCTCGGGCGTCTTCGCGCAGCCGCAGAGCGCGGACAGAACAAATATCAACGTGACAGCCAGTCTCTTTCTCATTATGAATCCTCCTGCAGTAATTTAAGACCGCTCCCGCGGTATCTGATAAAAATTTAGCGCACGGATGTTTGCCGTGTCATCAACGCAATGTTGCTGAATTGTAAACAAATTTCATACCGATCGTGCTCCCGCGCCCCACCTCGCTTTGAATGGAAAGCGTCCCGCCGTGCAGCCGCGCAATCTGGGCGCACAGGGCAAGACCCAGCCCCGCTCCCCCCTGCTGGCGCGAGCGCGATTTGTCCACCATATAGAACGGTTCCGTGACGCGCCGGATCTCCTCCTCGGGGATGCCCGCCCCCTCGTCCTCCACAAAGAGCCCCTCCGGCGTTCCCAAAAGCCGGATTGTTTTGCCCGGACTGCTGGCCTTGGCCGCGTTGTCGATCAGATTCGTGAGAAAGCTCAGCAGCAGATCCTCATCGCCCTCGATGGCAAAATCCCCGCCGCACTCTATCTCCAGGTGCAGCTTTTGCTTCCGCAGACGCCATACCGTGATCTCGCGCGCCTTTTCCAAAAGCTCTCTCGCGGACACGGGGTTCTTCTCTATCTGCTGCTCGCCGGACAGCTCGGTAAGCTGCAGCATCTTTCTCGACAGCCGGTTGAGCCTCCGGCACTCCTGCCGGATATAGTCCAGGGCGTTCATCTGGCGCTCCGGCGAGAGAGCCACCTTCTGCATCAGCTCCGCGTAGCCCTGAATACCCGTGAGGGGCGTTTTCAGCTCATGGGACAGAGCGCCCAGCATGCGCCGCTGTTTTTCGTTGGTCTCCGCCAGGTCCTGAATATGTTCCTGCACGCGGTCCGCCATGCCGTTAAAGCTGGCCGCCACCTCGCCCACCTCGTCCCGGCCCGGATGTTCAATGCGCCTGGCGTAGTCTCCCGCCGCAATCCTGTTCGCCGCGTCGCGCAGGCGGTAAAACGGCTTCAAAATCCGCTTCAGCAGGAGAACCAGTACAATCAGAAGACAGGCCGACAGAAGCGCGGACATGGCGATGCCGCGCCAGAAAAGCGCGTTGCTCTGTTCATAGACGTCGGTGACATCGCGCACGCGCACCACGCTAAAGATATGCTCGTTATCCTCCTGTGAAAAAACAAGCAGGTTCCGCCCGTCCACGTTTTCGCGGAACATCTGGATATAGTCCCCAAGATACCGGATGCCGGGAACATCCGACAATTTTTCGCCCTTTTGGCCCTGCACGTCAAACTCATACGGCGTACTGTTGCAGATCTCCGTCCCCCGATAATACAGCACCATGTTTGCGCTGTAATTGGAGCGGAATTTTTCCTTCGCCCAGAAGCACTCGCCGCGCTCGTCCTGGAAATAGAGCTGCATCTTTTGATATTCCCGCAAAAAATTGCTGAAATCGCTCTGCATCTGCATGGCCTCCGCCTGCGCGATGGTGTCCAGCAGATGCTTTCTGGTCTGTGTCAGATTCCAGACGGCGAAAACCTGAGACAAAATCAGCAGCAGACTGACGGCTGCTGCTGAAATCTTGGTAGACAATTTCATTTTTTACACCATGCCGCGGGCCCGCTCCCATTTGCGCCGCGGCTTTTCCTTCCGTTAAATTTTAATCTCTTTTCACACTTTATCTTCCAGGCGGTACCCAATGCGGGGGATGGTCTTTATGACATCCTGAAAATCCAGTTTTTTGCGGATGCGGGCAATGTGCACGTCGATGGTGCGCGTCTCCCCCTCAAATTCCACACCCCACAGGGAATTTAAAAGTTCTTCGCGGCTCAAAGCCACATTTTTATATTTCAGCAGCAGAAGCAGGCAGTCAAACTCCATGGGTTTGAACGAAATTTCCCGCCCCGCTTTTTTAACCACGCGCTCTTTGGGATAGACCTCCACGTCCCGCACGCGCAGGACTTCCTCCTCTTTCTGATAGCGCGCCAGCACTTTCTCCACGCGCACCAGCAGTTCCAGCATCTCAAAGGGTTTTACCAGATAATCCTCCGCGCCCTCCTTCAGGCCCCTGATCTTGCTGGGCAGGTCGCCTTTGGCCGTGAGAAAGATGACCGGTATGCCCCTCCTGCGAAGCTGCGGCAGGAGCGCGAACCCGTCCATGCCCGGCAGCATAATATCCAGAAGCGCCAGGTCGTACCGGTTCTCCTTTTGCAGATGCTCGCTCGCTTTGTTTCCATCATAAAAAGGGACCGCTGTGTAGCCCACGGTCTCTAAATTAATGCAGATTAAGTCGCTGATAGATTTTGTATCTTCGATCACAAGGATGTTCGCGCGCATAACGAGGCTCTCTTTCCTACTTTTACCCATCTATTTTACAATACCCGCACGCATCTTGCAACCGTGGGAATGTAACCAAATTGTAACCATATTCTGGGCTTTGTCCCAAGGAGGGCCGGCGAAGCTGGCGGATCCCTTGGGACATGGCGACATACCGCAGGTATGTTGGATGATCCGCGGAACATTCGTTCCAGGTGTGCATTTTGAATTTTTTGTCCCAAATTTCGGACAAAATTTTGAGAAAAAATCCGGGAATGCACACCCCTCGAAAAAAACTGTTCTCAGCGTAAACGGGAATTTATCGTTCCGATTCACTTCCCGAACAGCAGGAATATCTATCACACTATATCATTACTTTTTCGTTT